>CAMBDK010000018.1 GCA_945865315.1 Chitinophaga pinensis
TTTGTTCCATCAATCCCTGCAGCACCTGTTGCGCCGATAGCGCCATTACTGCCATCTGTTCCATTGGTTCCGGTGGCTCCTGTGCTACCATTTGTGCCATTAATACCATTTGTTCCATCAGCACCTGCTGCACCGGTAGGCCCAACAGCACCCGCTGTTCCGTTAGCGCTATATAAAGCGTAAGGCACAGAAATTAATTGGTTGGTTCCAGCAATGGTATAATTTGTGCCACCTGTTGGATCTGTTTCTGTTTTTATAAAATAAGGACCTGCTGCCCAGTTAATCCCTGCAAAGGTGCCTGTTACAGGAGTACCAGCGCCAATTTCTAAACTAGCCAAACCATTGGAGTTGGTGCTTGTTGTGTGTGTTTCTACAAAAACAGGGGTGCCGGAGGAGGAGCCTTGCAAAATACTTATTTTAATACCTACTGCCGTAGATACTACAAGTGCATTGCTACTATTGCGTATTACAGCCTGGTAACTCATCTTTTGCGGCGCTTGTGCAAAGGAGTTGAAAGTTAAAAGTTGAAAGCCGAAAGTTAAAACTAAAATGATAATTAAATTTTTCATAGTTATTATTTTATTTAGTTTTAAATGCTGTATTCTAAAAATTAGTTTTTCTAAATTTGATTCAAAAAAACCATAAACTCCTCAAAGGCTTGTTTTTATTGTAATCTATTTTTCAAAAATACAATATCTTTTCTTATATCGACTCAATTTTGCGGTTTATCTATAAATAAATATCTATCAATAAGATAAAATTAAGAAGCCATCGCATCGCTTTCAGCTTAATTTCTTTTGTTAAAAAAGGATAGCCGCTTTTGGTGCCCGCAAACTACCTGAATCATTACTTTTACATCATACATGTTGGTATGTTTTTTCAGGGCTAAAGCCCAATTTTGTTTACATCGTTGTTCTCTAAGCCTTAAAAGAGGGAGTTAATGTTCAAAACCAAAGATTTTTTTAATTTAGCACATTAAAATTATATTTACCACACCATTTGATAAACTTTATAATTTAAATTAAAATAATTATATTTGTTCTTAAGTACAATTCTCAAGTAATTATAATATGGATAAGACTTTTAATTGCAAGAAACTACTTTTTTTTTCCTGTTTACTTTTTTTTGCAAATAGTATTTTTGCCCAATATATTGTAGAAGCGGGAATTAATCAAACAATTTGTCCGGGCGCTACAATAAATATTGGAGGCACCCCCACCGCTGCTGGAGGCAAGCCTCCTTATAAATTTGGCTGGTCTTCCTCAGATGGTGTTTTTATTGATTCCGTTTCTAACCCTTCGGTTTCTCCTACCGACTTTACCAGCTATTATTTAAGTATAGTAGATGATACAGGAGCCTTTATGGGCACCGATGTTGTAAATATCACCGTATCCTATATTTTATATATTAATGCAGGAGAGGAGAAAGATTATTGCTTGGGGGGGTCTTCTATAATTGGGGGCCCGAATAATGCCACAGGCATAGGAATAAGTTATTATTGGACACCTTCCATTGGATTAAATGATACGACATCCCCCAGGCCAACCGCATCCCCATTAATAACAACCGAATATACCTTAACAGCAACAATTGCTGGTTGTCCACCTAAAATAGATTCTGTAATAATTACGGTAATTCAACCACCACCAATTAATGCTGGAAATGATATTACAATAAAAGAAGGGGAAACTACCATATTACATGCATCGGGAGGTTTTTTTTATGAATGGTCGCCCAACTATCTACTTTTGTATAACGATACTGACAATCCTGATGCAGAGCCTGTAGTTACTACCTCTTACTACCTTTATGGCTTTGACGAAGCCAAAAGATGTGATGCACGCGACACTGTTACAGTATTTGTAACGCCATCTGATGATATTGTAATTTATAATACATTCACACCTAATGCGGATGGCAATAATGATACTTGGTACATAGGCAATATTCAAAAGTATCCAAATAACAGCTTAGAAATTTTTAATCGTAATGGTAAATTAGTTTATAAAATGAATGGGTACGCCAATAGCTGGGATGGTGAAAGTTATATTGGAGGCGACTTACCAGAAACTACTTATTTTTATGTGCTTGATTTGAAAAATGGCAAAGACCAATTTCATGGTACTATTACAATAGTAAATAATAATAATTAGAGTCTGTCAATAATGTCCGATTTTTTCGTTATTCTTGTTTTTAAAACCAGTCATTTACCAATGTAAACAACTGATTTTAAAAACTACGAAAGCCTCGAACTCGAACATTATAGTTCAGACACTCTACTCTATGGAGAGACAATAATTAAGAGGTCATTAATATAAAACAAGATTCTAATTTGAAAAACAGAAATTACATATTTTTAATCCTTCAAATAAGTTGCTGTTTATTTTTCGATAAACTGAAAGCGCAGCAGCTGCCTTATTATACTCAATTTAAAAACAGCTCATTTATGCTTAACCCTGCTGTTGCTGGAACACAAGGCGCTTTATATACTACAATTAATTACAGAATGCAATGGGTAGGATTTGAAGGAGCTCCCAAAACATCCGGAATTAATTTGAATGGCAGGTTGTTTAATGGTAAAATGGGAGCTGGCATATATTTGATGCAAGATGAAGTGGGACCATCGAAACAAATAAACTACGGTGGAACCTATGCATTTCACATTCATTTCCCTGATGTAGAACTATCCCTAGGAATGGCAGGAAATCTCGCTAAATATACAATAAATGGGAACAAAACTTTAATACATAATTCCCAAGACCCATCTATAGATCAGAAAGCTAGTGATGTAACTTATATACCAGATGCAAATGCTGGAATTTATTTATATAATGATAGATTTCATATTGGAATTAGCGCATTGCATTTAATGGAATCGGAAGCTAAATTATATAAACTTAATGCTACAAAAAACGGTATTTATAAATATGCCACACAAGTATATTTAACTTTCGGCTATAACTATTCGCAAAATCCGAATTTTGTATTTGAAAATACACTTTTTGTAAATTATGTGAAGGCTGTTCCCTTAATGTTAGATTATACATTAAGAGTTCATTTCAAAGGGAAATTATTTACAGGCGCTTCTATACGTTTACGCGATGCAATAGCAATTCATATTGGAACAAATATTATGGAACATTTCCAAATAGCCTATTCTTATGATTTTTTGTTAAGCAAATTAAGGAGTAACAGCAGCGGATCACATGAAATAGTTTTAAAATATATCATTCCAAAATTTAAAGAGGATAAAAACAATCTTAAAAAAACTAAATTTGTCCATCAAAAATATACTAATTTATTTTAGGCCTCAATAAATATATTGGTTTCAAAAAAGTAATTAAAAAAATAATAAAATTCCATTTCACAATCCAATTAGATTATTGGTTTATAGGTTTAAAAATAATACCAATAAAAAAAACATTCTTACTTTCTGATCCGAAAAATTTTGTTATTTTTATTTTTTGTTAATTATTTATAGCCAATATTATTCAATTAACCATGTATAAAAAAGTATCCACTTCAATTTATTTAACAGTATTTTTTTTATTTTCAAATGCTGCTGTATTTTCTCAAAATTCCCCTAAATGGACGCATTTTGATTCAGAAATATTTAGTAGATCTAAAAAGGAACATAAATTAGTACTGCTTCATTTAAGAGCCAACTGGTGCCACTGGTGCCATGTTATGGAAGAAAAAACATATACCAATGCAACGGTACTTTCCTATTTAGAAAAAAACTACATTACCTGTATGGAGGATCATGATGAACGGCAAGATCTTACAAGTATTTATTCTGAATACGGATGGCCGGCTACAATTATTTTTGATGAAAATGGAAACGAACTTTTTAAAGAAGCTGGATATATTCCTGCTGATGAATTTTTAGCAAATTTAACAGAATTGAAAAACAATCCGGTACCACTGAGCGCCAGCAATGCTGAAAGTGAAATCAAACTAACTCCTGACGAAGCAATAAAACAAAATTCCATAAAAACACTAAAAACCATGTTCGAAAAATCCTTGGACATAGAAGGTGGAGGTTTTGGTTTTGGTCAAAAATATATTGAGTTTGCTACCTTTGAATATGCATTAACTAATTTCAGAAAAGATTCAACACTAAAAAAATGGTTAAGTTCAAGCGTTGTTAATTCAACGGGGATTTTTGATAAAGAATGGGGTGGTGTTTTTCAATATTCCACAAATAACGATTGGAACCATGTGCATTTCGAAAAATTACTAGCCATACAAGCCAGGTATATTAAAATTTACTGTTGGTATTATAAGTTGTTCAATGACCCAGAAGCATTAAGAAAAGCAGAAAGCATTTCAAAATATGTAGATCGTTTTTTAACACAGCCCCAAGGAGGATTTTATAATGCACAGGACGCTGACTTAATAGCAGGAGAAAAGTCGAGTGCTTACTTTGCTTTAAGCGATGCCGAAAGAATTAAAAAAGGTACCCCTCCTGTAGATAAGAATGTATACACAAGTGAGAACGCAGAATATGCAGAGGCGCTTACTATTTTATGGGCAACAACTGGTAAGCAAAACTATTTAAACAAAGCAATTGAATGTGTAGAATTTTTAAAACAAAAACGTAAAGTAAAAAACACTTACAAGCATGGTGAAACATATTCCTCCACCATTTCGTTGAAAGATAATTTAGGGATGTTGAAAACTTTAATTCTTTTATATAGAGCAACACAATTAGAAAAGTATAAAACAGATGCGGAACAACTTGTAAAAGAAATTTCAAATACATTTGATTCAAAGAAAGGATATTTCTATACTTATGTAGGAAATAGCGCCATAAAAGCCCCCTATAACGTAACGGAGAATATTGAAGCGTGCCGCTTATTAAATTATTGTTCACACTTTTTTCATGAACCTGAATATAAAAAAACAGCCTCTGGATTATTAGATTTTTTAACTAGCGAAAAACTAGTGAACTCCATTTCAACAGAACCGGGCATCCTGAGTGCCGCTGAAGAATTATCCTATGAGCCAACTAATGCAGCATTATTGATCAAAAAAGGGGAAGATCTAAAAGCAGCATTTCTAACTGCCAGTATTGCTTTTCCTTGTTTCTACTTTAACAGTTCAGTTTATACAAAAGATAATATTATAGAAGATAAAAAAGATTTATTCGAGGCTTTCGATGAAAATTTTATTGTGCTTTGCACTTCTTCCTATTGTAGCTCTCCGCTAGTTAATCAAAAAACATTTGTTGAATTTTTATATAAACGGGTATTAGAGAAATAAATATCATTCAAATTAATATTATCAGTTTATTTTTAAAATTACACTGCAGATTAAAAAAAACATTCATATTATTGCATATTATAATAATTCATATTAATCAAAACTAATTATCAAATTAAAAATTATGGCAGTTACACGTGTTTTTGACATTATCCCTCAATTACTTGAGAAGTATAATAAAACCAACGCTTTAGCAGGGAAAGAAAATGGAAAATGGGTTATATATTCAACCCAACAATTTGCCGATGCTGTGAACTATTTAAGTTTTGGATTGATAGGAATAGGAGTAGAACCAGGTGATAAGATTGCAATAATTGCTAACAACCGCCCAGAGTGGAATTTCGCCGATTTTGGAATTCAGCAGGCCGGTGCAATAAGTGTACCTATCTATCCTACCATTAGTGAAAATGATTTAAATTTTATATTAAATGACTCAAAAGTAAAGTACATATTTGTTTCAAGCGCTGAACTTTATAAAAAAGTAAAAGCAATTGCAGCATTGGCTCCAAGTGTGAAAGAAATATACACCTTTAATAAAGTTGATGGTGCAAAACATTGGACAGAACTAACAGAAGCCGGCAAAGCATCTCCCAAAAAGGAAGAAACAGCAGCAATTACAAGCAAAATAAAGGCGAATGATTTATTAACAATACTTTATACCTCCGGCACAACAGGAAATCCAAAAGGGGTGATGCTTTCGCATGATAATTTATTGAGTAATTCTTTTGCATCTGAAAATCTTTGTCCATTTATTGATAGTTGGAAAGCATTAAGTTTTTTGCCCCTTAACCATGTTTACGAAAGAATGTTAACCACCTTGTATTTATACAAAGGCATATCCATTTATTATGCCGAAAGCTTGGAAACAATAGGTGATAATTTAAAAGAAATTAAGCCCGAAGTTTTCTCTTCAGTGCCTCGTTTACTAGAAAAAATGTATGATAAAATTGTTGGAAAAGGTGCTGAATTAAAAGGAATAAAACATAAATTATTTTTCTGGGCATTAGATTTAGGTTTGCGTTATGAACTAAACGGTGCGAATGGCTGGTGGTACGAATTTCAATTAAAAATAGCAAAAAAAATTATATTCTCTAAATGGCGCGAAGCATTGGGTGGTAATATAGTTGCAACCGTTTCGGGTGGTGCTGCTTTGCAGCCTAGGCTTGCGCGTGTTTTTACTGCTGCAGGAATTCCTGTATTGGAAGGTTATGGCTTAACTGAAACTTCGCCCGTAGTAGCTGTAAATAGTTTTCAACCCAATGGCGTTTGTTTTGGTACTGTTGGCGCTGTAATTGATAAAGTTACTGTTAAAATAGCGGAAGATGGCGAAATATTAGTTAAAGGCCCTAATGTAATGTTAGGCTATTTTAATCGACCTGATGCTACCGCAGAAGCAATTGATGCTGAAGGATTTTTCCATACTGGTGATATAGGAGTTTTAGTAGATAATCGATTTTTAAAAATTACCGACCGTAAAAAGGAAATTTTTAAAACTTCTGGTGGTAAATATATTGCTCCTATGGTTATAGAAAACAAATTAAAAGAATCTATTTTAATTGAACAAGCAATGGTGATTGGAGAGAATGAAAAATTCGCATCTGCACTTATTGTCCCATCCTTTATAGCCTTGAAAGCTTGGTGTAGTGAAGTAGGAATCAACTATACAACTAATGAGGAGATGATAAAAAATGAGGCTGTAAAAAAACGTATTGTTGAAGAAATAGAAAAAACAAATAAAGTTTTAGCTCCTTATGAAACAATAAAGCGACCAGAATTATTACCTCGGGAATGGACAATTGAAAATGGTGAAATGACCCCTAAGCTTTCCTTTAAAAGGAAAGTAATTATGGCAGCTAATAAAGAACTCGTTGATAAAATTTTTGGAGTTTAATTCCATTAAGCTTAGTTTATAGTTATGCTCCTCTGAAAAAAATAATTAGAAGGTCTCTAATTTGATTGTAAAAAAACGCAAAATAATTTGCAACAAGCCTTATTTTTTGGGGAATAAATCAATATTATTACAATTCCGATAAAATTAAAAGCTATACAGGCAAGGCTACTAAGCAAATTATTGAAAATAAAATCTAAAACACATACTATAATAAAATCCCCTTTAATAGCATTATAGAAAATGAAAAATAAATAAGCAATCCCGTTACATCTACCAAAGTTGCAACAAATGGTGCCGATGAAACAGCTGGATCTAAACCTAATCGTTTTAATGCCAATGGAAATATAGAGCCCATTAATGTTCCCCAAATTATTACGCCTACCAATGAAAAGCTAACGGCAAATGCAATTAAATACCAATATGGCCCATAACTACTAACAAAATAGGACCAGATACCAATCCTGATAAATCCAATAAACCCCAAAATAATACCGATTACAAGCCCGGTAGAAAATTCTTTTTTAATAATTTTCCACCAATCTTTTATAGTTATTTCACCCAGCGCTAATGCCCTTATGATAAGCGTAGATGCTTGAGAACCAGAATTGCCACCACTAGAAATAATCAAAGGGATGAACAAAGCTAAAACGACGGCCTTTTCAATTTGACCCTCAAAAAAACTCATTACAGTAGCTGTAAGAGTTTCGCCTATAAATAATACAATCAGCCAACCAGCACGTTTTTTAATCATTTGCAAAAAAGGGGTACTCATATAAGGCTCTTCTAAAGCAGTTATACCAGCCATCTTTTGCACATCCTCTGTATCCTCATTTCGTCTGAAATTTACTACGTCATCAATAGTAATAACACCAACTAATCTGCCTAACGCATCAATTACAGGGATAGCTACTAGATTGTATTTATCCATTATATTGGCTACATCTTCGGCAGGAGCATTTGTTTTTACTGAAATTATTTTGGGATCATAAATATCAGCTACTATGGATCTAACAGGAGAAACAATTAATTTTTTTAATGGTAGCAGTCCTATCAACTTTTCATCATCATCTACCACATAAATGGCATAAACTTCTTCTAAATCATGGGTTTGTTCACGTATTTCGCGCACACATTCAAGTGCTTTGCTTTGTAAATGAACCCTTACAAATTCCTTACCCATTAAACCGCCCGCCGAATATTCGTCATAATTCAATAAATCTACAATGTCGCTGGCCTGCTCACTATCTTCCATAAGCGACAAAACTTCATCTTGCACATCAAAAGGCAATTCAGCTATTACATCAGCAGCATCATCCGAATCCATATTCTCAATGAACTGTTCTGCAATTTCTTTAGCAGTAAGTGATGCTAAAAACCTTTCCCGCACATCATCCTCCAAAACAACCATCACATCAGAGGCTATTTGTTCATCTAGAAGTTTATAAACAAATTTAGCTTCCTCTATTTCTAAATGGTTAAAAATCTCTGCAATATCAGGGGAATAGAGTTCATTAAGCTGCTCTGCAACAAATGAACCATTTTGAGCATGTATTGCTGTACGTAAGTTTGATAAAAAAATATCGGTTAATTCAAAACGCATAGGCTAAAAGTATTTAATGCTGCGAAGGTAGGTATTTTGTTAAATTAAAAATTTGTAAATTATATTTAATAGGCATATTTTACTTGCAATAAATTGTTGAGACAATTCAAAAATAAAAAAAATCCTTTTAAATCAAGCTAAAATAGAAAATGTTAAATATTAAAAGGCATCTAATTATATTTTTACTGCCGCTATTAAATTAGGAATAATGCAATATGATATGTTAATTATTCTTATTTTTAGAGAAAATTCTAAGGCATTTCATGAAACTACTTTTTGATTTCGGCAGGTATTTTATTTTAATGAGACGTTCTTTTGGCAAGGCCGAAAAATTTTCTATTTATCGTAGTCGTATTTTTGAAGAAATAAATAATTTAGGGATTGGCTCCTTAGGCATTGTTGGCATTATTTCAGTTTTTATAGGGGCAGTAATAACAATTCAGTCGGCCTTCAACTTCGAAAACCCTTTAGTACCGATATATGCAGTAGGAGTAGCTGTTCGCGATTCAATGATTTTGGAGTTTTCTCCAGCAATTATCAGTTTAATTCTTGCAGGTAAAATTGGCTCTAGCATCGCTTCCGAAATTGGTACCATGCGAATCACAGAGCAGATAGATGCATTAGAAATAATGGGAATAAACTCTGCTAGTTATTTAATTCGTCCAAAAATAATTGCCTGTATCTTATTTAGCCCTGTGCTTCTTATTTTTTCAATGTTTTTGGGCATATTTGGTGGCTATGTATTTGGCATAATGAGTGGAGTAGTTACCAATTATGAATATGTTATTGGTATTACTTATAATTTCAGACCTTATAATATAATTTACTCCTTGCTAAAAGCGGCAGTGTTTGCTTTTATTTTTGCCTCCGTCCCTGCCTATCATGGGTATTATACCAGGGGAGGCTCCCTTGAAGTAGGAAAAGCAAGTACTAAAGGTGTTGTGTATAGTTGCATATTAATTCTTGCTTTTGATTTAATATTAACTCAATTATTATTAGCGTGATTGATATAAAAAACATATCAAAATCTTTTGCCGATAGGTTAATCCTAAATAATATTTCATTTAATTTTGAAAAAGGAAAAACAAATGTCATTATTGGTGAAAGCGGATCAGGTAAAACTGTATTATTAAGATGCATGGTAGGGTTAAATGAAATTGATACAGGTGATGTATTATATGATGGCCGCAACTTTTATGATTTAAAGTTTAAAGATAAAAAAGAGATACGTAAAGAGATAGGCATGCTATTCCAAGGAGGAGCGCTGTTTGACTCAAAGAATGTAGAAGAAAATGTAGTTTTTCCACTTTCGATGTTTACAGATTTAAGTGAAAGCGAAAAACGGGATCGCGCTAATTTTTGTTTGCAACGTGTAAACTTGTTTAATTCTAATAAGCTTTATCCTTCCGAATTAAGTGGAGGAATGAAAAAGAGGGTAGCTATTGCGAGGGCTATTGCTATGCAGCCGAAATATTTATTTTGTGATGAACCCAACTCCGGCCTCGACCCTAAAACATCTATTGTTATTGATAATTTAATAAATGAGATAACTGAAGAATACGATATTACTACTATAGTGATAACTCATGACATGAATTCTGTTATTGAAATTGGAGATAATATCATGTTTATAAATAAGGGTGAAAATTGGTGGCAGGGCAGCAAAGAAGAAATTTTAAAAACCGAAAACAAAGAAGTTCAGGATTTTGTATATGCCACTAAATTTATGAAGAATTTGAGAACAAAATTTTAGGCAGCACCCAGTAACAAAAATCAAAAAATATCACCACCCAAAAATAGCTAAAACTCCTAAGGATAATATAGGTTCTCTTGATTATCTTAAAACGTAAATTGGGTTTAATTCTATTAACAATTAATCTAAAACTAGCGGGAGAAGTTAATTAGAGTCTGTCTATATATGCACAGACACTAATTAGTTTCTAATACCTTAAAAAGTTCATCTAATTTAGGTGTCAAAATAATTTCTGTTCTACGATTTTTTTTACGTGCCTCAGAAGTTTTAGAAGCGTCAATCGGGAAAAACTCCCCTCTTCCGGCGGCGGTCATTCGTCGTGAATTTACGGAACCGTTTTTACTTATTATTTTAACAATAGCGGTAGCGCGCATAACGCTTAAGTCCCAGTTATCTTTAATATCCCCTTTGCCAGCCATCGGCACATCATCTGTATGTCCTTCTATTAAAACATTGATATCAGGATTTTGCTCCAGCACTTTTGCTACTTTTTTCAATGCTTCTACACCTTTTATTTCTACCGATGTACTTCCTGAAGCAAACAATAAATTTTCCTCCATAGAAACATATACTTTTCCGTTTTTCTGAGTTATAGTTAAACCCTTACCCTCAAAACCAAATAAAGCGTCTGAAAGTTTTTTCTTTAAGTCGTTCACTGCATCATCTTTCTTTTTTAGGATACCTTCTAATTCCGAAACTCGTGCTTCCCGCTTTGCTAATTCGGAAGTAAGGGTTTCTAAATTTTTCTTTTGGCTATTAACCTGAGTTTCTAATTGTTTTAACTCATCTTGTTTATTTAAGAGTTGTTCTTGTGCAAGTTGCAACTCTTTAGATATTTTTTTAGTATCGGCAATATTACCAACTAATAAACGGTTGTATTTATCTAGTAATTGCTCGTTAATCTGATTTAATTGCTCATATTTTGAAGAGAAGGAACGAATACTTGAACCTAACATGGTAGTATCTTTTTGAAGCCTTGACACTTGCAGTAAATTATCAGCTAAACTTTTGGATGCTTCCGTTAATTTTGTTTCACATTCCTGATTTAATATTTTTAATGCTGCAAGATCTTTGTCACAGTTCTTGCGTTTTGCCTGCTCTTCCTCTAATTTACGCTGAGGAACACAAGAGCACCATAAACTAAAAAAAAATATTACAATAATAGTTTTAAGAAAGTTTTTCATATAAAAGCTGTTTATTTATTATGTATTATTAATGCAATAATATTAATAAATACCATTCAATTGATATCTTAAAATAAAGGTTATTCACTTGAAATTGTTGAAAACAGAACAAGAAATATATAAATAGAGTCTGTCCACAGAGTCTGTATTTAAATTTAGAACGTCATTGGCTTTATTTCAAAACAAACAATTTTGGTTCAGAAATTTGAAATCCATAATTCTAAAGCTTGAAATTTGCATAATTTGAAAATAGTTGACTCTATGGACAGGCACTAAATAATAAAAACAACCCCTCAATTATTCAGGATGGAAAATAGCAGAAATAATACGTTTCAAGGTCTTTCATTGCATAAAAAAAAGTTTTTTTATTAGGATTTTTGATTTTATAAATTCAAATTAAAAGCGATATAGCAAAAAAAAGCCTTTCCAAAATAGAAAGGCTTTTTTTACTATGTCAATATTATTTATTTTTTAATTTTTTTCAACTTCTTTTTCCTTCTCAAAATACACCCTTGTAAGATCCCTGTGTTCCATTGCGTTTGCCGGGAAACTTTTTATATACGTTTGCACTAAACGATAATTTTCATCATAAAAAATAGGCATGATAGCTGCATCATCAATTGCAACCTGATCGGCCTGCATGTATAATTTCATTCGCTTTTCAATATCAACCTCCTGCATTGCTGCTGTAAATAATGAATCGAATCGAACATTTTTATAACGCATGGAATTTAAATATGCTTTATCCGACAAATTTTTAGGGATATGTTTACTATATAAAATCGTTAAAAAAGTTTCAGGATCCGGATAATCGGCCACCCATCCAGTTCTCCAAAATAAGGTTTTACCTGTTTCTATCCTTTCAAGATGCTCTGCTTGTGCTAAAACACTTAATTCAATTTCAATATTTAAATTTTCCATTAACATTTTCTGAATCACTTCGGCAATTTGAATATTTCTATTATTGCCTCCTTGGTTCAGCTGCAATATTAATTTCGGGAAACCTTTTCCATTGGGATACCCGGCAGCGGCTAAATATTTACGTGCTTTATCTACATCAAAGGTAAAACCTTTAATACTCTTTGAATCATAATCTTTAAAAGATGGAGGTACGATACCATATTTAGCTGGAACTCCTTCCCCCTGCAGTGTATAGTTAACTATTTTTTCACGATCTATGGAATAGTTAAAAGCTAAACGCACTTCTTTTTTATCAAAAATATCGCTTTGAATTTGAAAACCAAAGTAAAAAATTGTCATGGCGGGAATAACCTGCAAATCAAAGGGTGCATTTGCCTCTTTTGCATGATCTAATTCACCCAATATATCAGAAATAGATTCTACTGGTATTTGAAATACCATATCTAAATTTCCCCTTTTAAACTCTAAAAGCTCATTTTTTTTCTCCTTGATAAAACTAAACTTAAGGGCATCCAAATATGGTAGTTTATTATCATACTCATCCACATCCCAATAATCTGGATTGCGCTCTAAAATAACAACGTCTCCCTCTTTTATATTTTTCGCCTGAAATGGTCCTGTACCAACACATTTAGATCTCATTTCTACACCATATTTATCTAAAGCTTCTTTTGGATAAACCCAACAAGCGGGAGTGCTTAATATGTTTAAGAATCCTGCAAAAGGGAAAAGTAAATCAATTTGAATTGTGTATTCATCGATGATCTTTATTCCTGATATTCCACCAGGTAAAGGATTTTTATCTACCGTAGATTGATAATATTCATTTGCACCAACAACTCTGTCTTTAAATGTATTTCCAAACTGAGAATTTTGTGGGCTCACCGAGCAAAGTTGTTGAAAGCAATACATAAAATCTTTTGCTGTTATCTCACGACCTTTACCACCAGGGAAACATTCGTCGTCATGGTATTTTACACCTTTACGAATAAGGAATATCCATTGGGACGCGTCTGCATTTTTCTCCCATTTTTGAGCCAAAGAAGGTAAAATTGTTAAGTCCGCCTGAGAAAGTTTCACTAAGCCTTCATAAACCTGACTAGAAATACGTTGCGATACTACTTCAGTTATATCTAATGGGTATAAACTTCGGAAATCTTCAATCTCGTTCATTCGAAATACACCACCGTAATTAACGCTTCCGTTTGCTTTCTTATTATTCTCCTTTGAGCTGTTATTGCTACCACATGAGGCTAATAAACCTAGAACCAAAAAGGAATAAATAATTTTTTTCATATTAATATATATATACAAATAATTATTAATCTATTAATTTCAAAACCTTTGATCTAAACTTATTTAATAAATTTAATCAAAACATGCAAATATAACAAGTTTATATATAAGTTGATCAAGAATTTATATATAAACAATTATTTGCAGGAAATCGTTTAATAAAAAATCTAATTTATTGACGTTAAATTCACTAAAATTAAAAATAATGGCGAAGAAATTAATTTATAAAAACATGTCCTAAAGATCTATTTCAAGTAAAACCGGACAATGATCAGAATGTTTCGCTACGGACAAAATAGCGGATCTTTTCATTTTTTTTTGCAAATTATTACTCACAAGGTTATAATCAATGCGCCATCCAAGATTTTTAGCACGGGAATTTGCCCTATAACTCCACCAGCTATAATGATGGGGTTCTGTATTAAAATGACGAAAACTATCAATAAATCCAGATTTCATAAATTGGTCCAACCATTCGCGCTCTTCGGGCAAAAAGCCACTGCTATTAGCATTACCTTTCGGATTATGAATATCAATAGCTTGATGGCAAATATTATAGTCGCCACAAATAATAAGCTTCGGTCGTATTTTTTTTAACCCATCAATGTATTTTTGGAAATCGGCTAGCCATTGCATCTTAAATTGTTGGCGCTCTTCACCGCTACTTCCGCTTGGATGATAAACACTTAAGATAGATACATCACCATAATCGGCTCTAATTACGCGCCCTTCCATATCATAAATAGAAATTCCACAACCATATTCTATTTTATCGGGCATTAATTTGGAAAAAATTGCAACACCACTGTAACCTTTCTTTTGTGCCGGATACCAATAATGGTGGTACCCAGCCTTTTCAAATAATGTAAGATCGAGCTGCTCTGGTTGGGCTTTTATTTCCTGGAAACATAAAACATCGGGATCGGTAGCTTTTATCCATTCCATAAGTCCCTTGCTTAAAGCTGAACGGATGCCATTTAAGTTATAGCTTATAATTTTTGTCATAATTTTACGTTTTAAAATATAAAGTTAAAATATTAACAAATAATATTTTATATTCATGGAATAGCAATTATTATAATATTTACACTCGTATTATGTTAAGCTGAGGTAAAAAAACAAATGTATAAATTTATCTAGTTTTTTAGTGTAAATAATTTTAAGTTTTGGATAACAGTAATAATAAAAGGCTAACTTTTTTTTACCGCAACAGTGGGATAGTATCCTATTGGCCTATGAGATGTATTTCTTTTCCTATCCAATGCCTTTATTTAATTATAAAATCAGCATGTAAATGCATCTTTATAAAAAAAACAATAATTTTATTACCACTAATTTTATTGTTATTTAAGCCAATATTAGCGCAACAAAATTCAAATAATTTTCAAAAAATATTTTTTATTACTGGCGACACAATAAAAATTGATACCCTCAGCCTTGTCCCTGGTTCTGTGATTATTAAAGATAGTAAGGGCAATTTAATTGACACCTCTTATCTAAAAATAAATTATGCCGATGCTTATTTGATATTAAATAAAACCAATGCCTCTAACTATTCCCTATTAAATTTGAAAGATGCTAATACAAAAAAAGACAGCCTCCAGGTGAGCTATAAAACATTTCCTTACTTATTTTCTTCGGTAGTAAAACATAAAGATCTTAGCCGCATAAAACCAAATTTATTCGGAAATGCGAACCCTTTCAGTTATACTATCGTTTCTAAAAATGATGCTATATTTAAAATGGAAGGTTTAAATAAGAGTGGCAGTATTTCACGTGGCCTATCATTCGGAAACAGCCAAAATATGGTTGTAAATTCCAATTTAAATTTACAGTTATCGGGCCACTTAAACAATAATATTGATATTTTATTAGCCGCCACCGACAATAGTATCCCATTTCAACCAGAAGGAAATACGCAGCAATTACAGGAGTTTGATAAAGTATTTATTCAACTTTCAAACGAAAATGCTAAACTGATAGCGGGAGATTTTCAATTCAATCGCCCTGAAAGTTATTTTATGAATTTCCATAAAAAAGCCCAGGGTATAAATTTTTCAAAATCAGTAATAACAAATAAAAAGAACAAAAATATAAAAGAACAGGGCATTTATAAAACCTCCTTAATTGCAGCTATTTCAAGAGGGAAATTTGCACGCAATCTATTTCAGGGTATGGAGAGCAATCAAGGCCCTTATAGATTATCAGGTGCCGAAAAAGAGCCATTTATTATTGTACTCTCTGGCACCGAAAAAGTTTATATCAATGGGAAATTATTAGATAGGGGGCAAGAAAATGATTATACCATCGATTATAATACATCTGAAATTACGTTTACGGCAAAGCAGCTCATCACAACAGAAAAACGTATTGTTGTAGAATTTCAGTATTCCGACAAAAATTATGCGCGTTCCTTGTTACATTTTGGAAATGATTTCGAAAATGATAACCTTAAACTGCATGTTAATTTTTATTCTGAAGCCGACAGCAAAAACCAACCTTTACAGCAAGATTTATCGCCCCTACAACAAAAGTTATTATCTGAAATTGGCGACACTTTATCGTTGGCAATTACTCCAAGTTTCGACAGTGTAACATTTTCAAATAATGAAGTACTTTATAAAAAAATGGATACTTTAATAGGAACACAGTTATATTCATTTTTTAAATATAGCACTAATGCCGATAGTGCCAGATATCGCGTATCATTTAGCAATGTAGGTAAAGGCAATGGCAATTATAATCAAATTGCCTCTAGCGCAAATGGCAAAGTATATGAATGGATTAGCCCATTATTAGGAATAAAACAAGGGAATTACGAGGCGGTAAAATTACTGATCACACCTAAGCAAAAACAGATGATTACTGCTAGCGCCGATTATGCCTTTTCAACAAATACAAAACTTACTATAGAAACTGCCGGAAGTAACAATGATATCAATACATTTTCGGCTGCTGATAGCAAAGATAATATTGGTTATGCTTTAAAAATAAATTTTGATAATACTGTACCTTTCAGAAAGGCCGAGAAAAGTACTATTAGCCCTCCCCTACTTGCAGACAGCGCAATGCAACCATTGCTAACATTACAAACCAATGTAAATTATGAATATGTGCAAAGCTATTTTTCCGCTATTGAACGTTTTCGAAGCATAGAGTTTGATCGCGATTGGAACCGGGAGAATATAATAGCTACTAGTGATCAGCATATCCTAGGCGCTAAATTGCAATTATCGAAAAAAGGTAAAGCACATATTGCATATAAATACAATGCCCTGTTAGAAGAAAAAAATTATAATGCCATGCGACAATTAGTAAATCTTCATTTCAACCAAAATGGATTTAATGTAAATTATGAAGGCAGTTTATTAAATTCTACAAGTACTTTAAATACAAAATTCTACCGACATAAAAGTGCTGTTTCACAAAAAATTAAACGGTTTACCCTTGGATTTAAAGATGAATTAGAGCAAAATAAATTTTCCGTACTAAACAAAGATTCGTTGCTATCAAACAGCTATCAATTTTGGGATTGGGAAGGGTATTTCCAAAATTCGGATACCACAAAAAACAGGTATGGAATCCATTACAAACAACGAACAAGCTTTGCTGTAAACAATTTACTGACGGCTACTAGCCTTTTAAAATCAAGCTTTGCCGAAAATTATGGTGGCTTTCTGGAATTGATAAAAAATCCAAATAACATATTAAAATTAAATGTCGCTTATCGTATATTAAAAGTGGATCCCACCATAACGATTCAAAAGCCTGACAATTCATTAGTTTTACGAACCGAATATAATTTTAGATTATGGAAAGGACTAATATATTCAAATTCATTTTATGAAATTGGTTCGGGCCTAGAAGTAAAAAAACAATTCTCATACATTGAAGTAGCAGCCGGACAAGGAGTTTTTATTTGGCTGGATTATAACAATAACGGCATAAAGGAGCTAAACGAATTTGAGGTGGCTACTTTTCCCAATACTGCAAACTACGTAAAAATTTATACACCTTCTCTCGATTATGTAAAAGTTTATAACAATCAATTCAGTCAGATGCTACTGTTAAAACCAGCTGCAATATGGGTAAATAAAGCAGGCATCAGAAAATTTATTTCCCGTTTTTCTAATCAATCCGTCTTTCGCATTGATAGGAAATCAATAGCTACTGATAATCCTAATTCAAATAATTCGAACTTAAATAATGCATACAATCCCTTTTTAGTAAAAATTAACGATACCAGTTCCAATGACTTTAAATCATTAATTACACTTAACTCTTCCTTCAGAAATTCTATTTTTATAAATCAGATGAATCCTATTTTTGGAATTGATATTACTTACCAAGATGTACATAATAAACTATTATTATTAAATGGTTTTGACACCCGTCAAAACAAATACAAGGAGGTGCGTTTGCGATGGTATATATTCCAAAAAATATGGTGGGACATTGCATATAAAGACGGGATAAAAACAAGTAATTCACAGTATTTCAGTACCCGCAACTTTTCAATTTTTTATTATGAGGTGGCGCCTAAATTAAATTTTCAACCAACAGCGGCATTCAGGGCATCACTATCATTTAAATTTACAGATAAAAACAACAACATTGAAATGGCAATAACTAAAAGCCAAATAAAGGATTATGGTTTAGAAATAAAATACAATGTATTGCAAAAGGGCAGTTTAAATGTTAAAGCAAATTTTATTCAAATAAAATTTGATGGATTAACAAATACCTCTATAGCTTATGAAATGATGGATGCTTACCAAATAGGTGAGAATATAACCTGGGGAATTACCTATCAGCGTAATTTATCTAATAATTTACAATTGAGTTTAACTTATGATGGACGAAAATCAGAAAATTCTAATGCAATCCATACAGGCGGTGCTCAATTAAGAGCTTATTTTTAAGTGATGTTTCCGAAATAAATCCGCAAATTAAACGGTTCAACAACTGTGTGTTTTTCTTTTGTCTTGATACAAAAGAAACAAAAAATCAAGAACAAACGATTCCTCCCCACCTGCAACCCTGCATCGCGTTTGTTCATTCCTCATGCGCGTTTTCATAAGCATATTTTTTGCAAAAAAATAAAATCATCTGTTTTTATTAATATATCTGTTTTGTCGAAATTATTTTGAAAGCTTTACTAAGACAATGAAGGAGCTTGATAAATTAAAAGAAATAATTTATTATAATAAATATTGATTCAATAATATTTCCATTTCTTTCTGCAATTTTTGCGCTTCTTCTCTTGCTCTGGCTGCATAATTATTTTCTGTGCTTGCATATATTATCCCACGCGATGAATTAACGAGTAATCCACATTGTTTGTTGATACCATATTTAACTACATCGTGTAAGCTACCTCCTTGCGCACCTACACCGGGAACCAATAAAAAATTATCAGGTATAATTTTACGAATATCGAGCAACATTTCTGCTTTTGTTGCGCCCACCACATACATCATATTTTCTGGAGAGCTCCATTTTTTTGATGTTTCAATAACTTGCTGATATAAAAATCTTTCAATGGGCGGCCCGCTCTGCTTCTCATTCATGGATACTTTAGAAGTTTGAAAATCAAACGCACCCTTATTAGAGGTAAGCGCCAATAAAATAACCCATTTGTTTTTATATTCAAGAAAAGGACTTATGCTATCTTCCCCCATATATGGGGCAACAGTGATGGCATCAAAATTTAATGTTTCCAAAAATGCTTTTGCATACATTTTTGAGGTATTACCAATATCACCGCGTTTTGCATCGGCAATTGTAAAAACACCTGGAGCAGTTTTATTGATATAATTAATAGTATTCTCTAAACTAAGCCAGCCTTTAGCGCCCTGCGATTCATAAAACGCAGTATTCAGTTTATATGCTACACACAAATCATGGCTTAGGTCTATAATATTTTTGTTAAATTCAAAAACAGGATCTTCTGTTTCTAATAGTTTTGCAGGCAACTTAGTTATATCCGTATCCAATCCGATACATAGAAAACTTTTTTTCTTTTTTATAGTTAAAAACAGCTCTTCTTTTGTCATTCTAATTTTTGAAAAAAATTGTTAAGCGTTAAATTATTTTTTCAGAATTTTAATTATCAAATTTATTTATCCTTCTATTTTTAATGCTTTAGGGAAATCTTGTTTTAATATATATACACCATCCATAGGGTTTTCCTGAGGGAATGTATCACGCAGGTAAAAATACAAATGAGTTTCATCCATTTTTTCATCTACTTTTTTATCTGTTTTTTTCAACAACTTTTTCGAAACTGCAAATTGCATATTTTTTCCGCTTTCGGTAATACAATCAACAATGGTTGTATCCAAAATATCAAAACTAAATTCTTTATCATCAGGAAAAAAACCTGCCAAAGTATAAGTAGCATTATTTTTTATTTTAAATTCTTTGATAGGTTCAGCTACTTTAAGCTCATCTTCCCATAAGTACTTAATATTATCTTCGGTCTCTTCTCCTTCATTTAAATCATCTGCCAAGCCTTGATTAAATTCAGAATTAACAAGGATAAAGTGTAAATATAAATTCATAATTATTTGCTTGTTTCGCTCAAAAAAATGCCACTTTTTACAGGCGTAATAAATGAGCTGGTTTTTATTTTTTTATTTATTTTTATATTTGCCCTATTGATATTTTTTTGCAAATTCCTGTCTTAACTATATACCCAAATTTATTTGCAAGATGGATTTCAATTAAATATTTACTTCCATTTTTTATAGACATCCTGTTGTATTGGCCTACCAGCTTCTATTTCTCTTAAAGGCTCACAAGGTTTTAATGTAGCTTTGCAATCAGCAGGTAATTGCTTATATAATTTTGTTCCTTCTACTTTCCATTCCATCATTTCATCACTTATCTCTTTAATAACTTTTGCAGGATTACCCACCACAAGCTTTTTCTCAGGAATAATCATATTAGCAGGAACAAAACACAATGCACCTATAATACAATTATCTCCAATAAGCACATCGTCCATTATTACAGAATTCATCCCTATTAATACATTTTTACCAATGGTAGCACCATGTATTATGGCACCATGCCCCACATGAGTATTTTCTTTTAATAGAACAGTAGTGCCCGGGAACATGTGGATGGTACAATTTTCCTGCACATTACATCCATCCTCAATAATTATTTGTCCCCAGTCGCCTCTTATAGCTGCACCAGGTCCAATATAAACATCCTCCCCTATTATTACATTTCCTGTAACTGTTGCATTGGGGTGAATAAAAGCGCTTTCATGGATAACAGGTTTATAACCATTGAATTCAAATATCATTTTATTATTTATTAATTAGCAATTTAATGTATTGATATTTAGAGTCTGTCTATAATGTCCGATTTCTTCGTTATTCTTGTTTTAAAAACCAGTCATTTACCAATGTAAACTCCTGATTTTCAAAACTACGAAAGCCTCGAACTCATACATTATAGTTCAGACTCTGGACTATATGGACAGACACTAAATATAAGCATGTTTTTGAAAAACTCTAATTATACGCAATTAATTAAATCAGAATCAAAACGCTTGGGTTTTGATTATTGCGGTATTTCAAAAGCTGATTTTTTAGAAGAAGAAGCGCCACGCCTAGAAAATTGGCTGAACAAAAATATGCATGGGCAAATGAGTTACATGCAAAATCATTTTGATAAGCGATTAGATCCTCGATTACTTGTGCCAGGAGCAAAATCAGTAATATCATTGTTGCTTAATTATTATCCTGCTGAAAAACAAGTAGATGACACTGCCCCTAAAATAAGCAAATACGCTTTTGGTGAAGATTATCATACCGTAATAAAAAAAAAATTAATACAACTTTTAGAATTTATAAATGAAAAAATAGGTGATGTGGATGGTCGTGTATTTGTAGATTCAGCGCCTGTTATGGATAAAGCCTGGGCAAAAAAAAGTGGTTTGGGATGGGTAGGGAAAAACAGCAATCTTATCAATAAAAATAGTGGATCATTTTTCTTTATTTGCGAATTAATTATTGATCTTGAATTAGAATATGATGGGCCTATAAAAGATTATTGTGGAACTTGTACCCGCTGTATTGACGCTTGCCCCACGGATGCTATAATTGAACCCTATGTAGTAGATGGTAGTAAATGTATCTCGTACTTTACAATTGAGCTAAAAGATAATATACCTAAGGAAGTAAAGGGTAAGTTTAATAATTGGATGTTTGGCTGTGATATATGCCAGGATGTATGCCCATGGAATAAATTTTCGAAACCACATCATGAAGACCAGCTAAAGTCTAATGGAATGCTATTAGAGATGACAAATAATGACTGGCAAGAATTAACAGCCGAAACATTTAAAATTGTCTTTAAAAATTCTGCCGTTAATAGAACAAAATTTAAAGGTTTGAAAAGGAATATTAATTTTATTAAACCTTTTGATGGAGAAATTTAAAAAATATCCTATCCATCTATATTGGTAATGAGGCCAAATATTTTTGGTGGAATTAAAAATAAGTTCTTTTTCCAATTTACTTTTATTAACCCAGAAGAGCTTTTTCTGCTGCTTTTAAAATATCAAAAGCCTTTTCAGTGGTTTCCGATTCAGCATAATTCCTCAATACCGGTTCTGTCCCTGAGGCCCTTATCATCAACCAATCACCATTTTCAAAATAATATTTCCATCCATCTATTGTTTCTACGCGATCTACCTTATAAGGTCCAAAAGAATTGTAATTATTGTTTTTGCAATTTTCTACAATTGCAATTTTTACTTCTTCCTTCAGATGCATGTCACTTCTTTCAAACTTAAATTTACCTACAATTAAATATACTTCCTGAATTAAATCATCCAATGATTTACCAGATTTAACCATGTATTCCCATATTGTTAAGCCCATCCAAATGCCATCTCTTTCAGGGATATGCCCTTTTATGGCTATTCCTCCGCTTTCTTCACCACCAAGTAACACATCTTCTAAAAGCATAATTCCTGCAATGTGTTTAAATCCAATTTTAACAACTTGGTATTCTAAACCATAATGTATGCACATCTTTTTTACTCGAGGCGTTACCGAAAAGGCATTAACAACTTTCCCAGTGAATTTTTTTTCTTTTACTAAATAATTAATAAGTAAGAGTATAATGTGATGTGAATCTACAAATTCCCCTTTACTATTATACAATCCTATCCTATCAGCATCTCCGTCAGTTGCTAAACCACAATCAATGTCTCCACTTTCAATAATTAAAGAAGAGAAAGCTTGCAAATTTTTGTGAATTGGTTCAGGAGCTTGTCCTTCAAAACTTGGATTATAATCGCAATGCAGAAAAGTAATGTCCGGCAATAACCTGCGCATTACATTTTGTCCGGAACCAAACATGGCATCATAAGCAAAATTCATTTTTGTATTTCGTATGGCATCCATATCAAAATTTTTCTCCACATGATTTACATACATTGTTTCCAAATCAACATACTCAATCAAACCTGATTTTATAAAATCGGCTATAGAAAGTTTTTCTAAGTCAATTGAATTTAATTCAGGAATAATATCTTCAATTTTTTGGATATCATCTGACAATAAAGGACCACCAAATCCTCCTTTAAGTTTATAACCATTATAAGATGGTGGATTGTGTGATGCAGTAATAATAACTCCCAAGGAGGTACCTAATTTTTTTGCACCTAATGATATCATCGGTGTTGACACAAATTCTTTTGCCAGGTATACCTTTATACCATTATTAGCAAAAATTTTAGCTGTTGTTTCGGCAAATAGCTCTCCGGCAAAACGACAATCGTGTCCTACCACTACAGTTGGTTTTTCAAAATTTCCTTTTAACCAAATGGAGGCTCCTAAAGAAACTCTTGCAACATTATCAACTGTAAAATCTTTTGCTATTATAGCTCTCCAGCCGTCGGTGCCAAATTTTATTTTTGTCATTGTGTAATTTTTTAAAACGTTGCGTTATAAGTTTTTGTTATTAATTTTTTAAAATAGCTATCACCAATAATATATTTTATTCATTGAAAAAAAAGGGAAGAAAATATATGCTGTATTTTTATTTATACAGCAATCAAAACGATGAATCTGTGCATACCAATTAAGAAATATTTAAAAATTAGGTTTTAATAAATATTTAGAATAAAATTCATTAATAATAGCAACAGCTTCATCAGCCGTTTCCACTATTTTAAAAAGATTTAAATCTTTTTCGCTAATATTATGCTCTTCATATAACATGGTTTCTTTTATCCAATTTAATAATCCTTCCCAATATTTTTTTCCAACTAAAATGATAGGGAAATGTGCCACTTTATTAGTTTGCACAAGAGTAATAGCTTCAAATAATTCGTCCAATGTCCCGAATCCTCCGGGCATAGCAATAAAACCTTGGGAATATTTTAAGAACATGGTTTTACGCACAAAGAAATAATCGAAATTGATATTTTTATCATTATCAATAAAAGGGTTAGAACTTTGTTCGAATGGTAAATCAATATTTAATCCTACAGATTTGCCACCGCCTGCTTTCGCTCCTTTGTTAGCGGCCTCCATAATGCCGGGACCACCTCCAGTGATAACGCCATAACCTTCCCTTGTTAGTTTAAAAGAAATTTCTTCCGCTAGTTTATAATATGGGTTTTCAATGTTAGTGCGTGCGGAACCAAATACAGAAACACAAGGCCCAATGCGACTCATTTTTTCAAATCCTTCAACAAATTCACTCATGATTTTAAAAATCTGCCATGAATCTGCAGCTTTAATATCATTCCAATCTTTGGAGGCAAAAGCGTTACGTATTTTATCTTCGTCTTGGTTTGTCATGTGTATATTGGCCATAATTATTAATTATATAAAAATAAATTATGGGTAATTAAATTTTTTTATGTAATAATTATTCTATTATCTATTTCACAAATATAACAATCTTAATTAACATCTCCTACTATGTTTTATCAGTATAATCTTACAATATAGCTTCAGTAGATGGGATAATCTCCTCTTTTAAAAATTTTGCTGTATAACTAATTTTGTTCTTTATTATTTCTTCTGGTGTCCCAAAGCAAAGGATTTCACCTCCGCCATTTCCGCCCTCTAAACCAATATCAATGATATGATCGGCTACTTTAATAATGTCCATATTATGTTCTATTACTAACACTGTATTGCCACTATTTACTAATTTATTTAATACTTCAAGCAAAACTCGAACGTCTTCAAAATGTAAACCTGTAGTTGGTTCATCTAATATATAAAAAGTATTCCCAGTATCTTTTTTTGATAATTCTGTGGCTAATTTTACACGTTGTGCTTCTCCTCCCGATAGGGTGGTGCTTTGCTGCCCAATGGTTATATATCCTAGTCCTACATTGTGTAAACTTTTTATTTTTTGGATAATGGATGGAATACTTGAAAAAAATTCTACAGCAATTTCAATTGTCATATTCAATACATCACTTATTGATTTGCCTTTGTATCTGATTTCTAATGTCTCTTTATTATATCGTTGTCCATTGCAAGTCTCACAGTTTACATACACATCGGGTAAAAAATTCATTTCTATTGTTCGTAATCCAGCACCCTTGCATGTTTCGCAGCGTCCACCCTTTACATTGAAAGAAAATCTACCTGGTTTATAAGCTCGTATTTTCGATTCTGGTATTTCAGCATATAAATTCCTTATATCTGAAAATACTGTTGTATAAGTGGCAGGATTACTTCGTGGTGTTCTGCCAATAGGGGATTGATCTATCTCTATAACTTTATCAATATGTTCTAATCCTGTGATAGATTTATATGGCAGTGGTTTTTTTTCGGCACGATAAAAATATTTATTAAGTATTGGATACAGTGTTTCATTAATTAATGTTGATTTTCCACTACCCGAAACGCCGGTGATACAAATTAATTTCCCTAATGGAAATTCAACCGAAATATTTTTTAAATTATTACCTGTAGCGCCCTTTAATATGAGTGATTTACCATTTCCTTTTCTTCTTTTGTCTGGCATATTTATTGCCCTTATACCATTTATATATTCGGCAGTAAGTGTATTAAATTTCAATATTTCTTTTGGCGTTCCTTGTGCAATTATTCTTCCGCCGTGAATCCCTGCGAAAGGGCCAATATCAATAACATAGTCGGCTGCTAAAATCATTTCTTTATCGTGTTCTACCACAATTACTGAATTTCCTATATCTCTTAAATTTTTTAATGCTTTTATTAATCGTATATTATCACGTTGGTGCAAACCAATGCTTGGCTCGTCCAATATATATAATACTCCTACCAATTCTGAACCAATTTGAGTTGCTAGTCGAATTCGTTGCGCTTCACCACCCGAAAGACTTTTGGCGCTTCTGTTGAGTGATAAATAGTCCAATCCAACATCAATTAAAAATAAAATCCGACTGCGAATTTCCTTTAATACTTCTTTGGCAATAATATTTTGTTTTACACTTAAACTGCTTTCTATATTTTTAAACCAATCATTCAGCTCAACTATCCCCATTTGAGATAATTCAGCAATATTTTTAGAATTCAGCTTAAAATGTAAGGATTCTTTTTTTAATCTAGTGGCATTGCATTTAGGGCAGGATACGCTATTCATAAAGCCTTGCACCCATTTTTCAGTTGAAGGGGAGCTTTGTTCATCATTTTGTTTCGAAATAAAATTAGCAATGCCTTCAAATGCTACGCTATAGCTATTTAATGAACTTTCGGTATAATTTTTTATTTTAAATATTTCATCAGAACCAAAAAGGAGGGTATTAATAGCATCTTCTGATATTTCTTCCAGCGGGGTATCTAATGTAAATCCATATTTTTCACCAATAGCTTCTAATTGCTTAAAAATCCAGCTTGGTTTATAAACACCTATTGGAGTAATTCCTCCCTTTTTAATAGTTGATTTTTTATTGGGAATAATTTTATTAAGGTCAATTTCTGAAACTACTCCTAATCCATTACATTTATCACAAGCTCCATAGGGAGAATTAAAGGAAAATAAATTTGGCTGAGGCTCATCATAAGAAATGCCGGATGTAGGACACATTAAATGACGACTAAAATGCTCTAATTTCCCATATTCATCTTCAAAACTACCTACAATAAATGGCTGCACCATTATAATCCCTTTGCCTTGTTTCATGGCTAATTGCAAAGAGTCCCATATTCTATTATTTGATTCTGTGTTTACTTCTAACCTGTCGATAACAATTTCTATATCATGAACTTTATAACGGTCAAGGTCAATTCGTTTACTTAATTCTATTATTTTACCATCAACACGAACTCGCGAAAAACCCCATTTTTTTATTTGTTCAAATAGTTCACGATAATTTCCTTTTCTGCCCTTTACTATTGGTGCAAGTAATAAAATTTTTTTATCTAAATATTTTTCCTGAATAAGTTTAAATATTTGTTCGTCAGAATAACGCACCATTTTTTCACCTGTTACGTAGGAGTGTGCATCTGATGCTCGAGCAAAAAGTAAACGTAAAAAATCGTAAATTTCTGTAATTGTTCCTACTGTAGAGCGAGGGTTTTTATTTACTGTTTTTTGCTCTATTGAAATTACTGGACTCAAGCCCGTGATTTTATCCACATCAGGACGTTCCATATTACCCATAAATTGACGGGCATAAGCCGAAAAACTCTCCATGTAACGTCTCTGCCCCTCTGCATAGATAGTATCAAAAGCGAGAGATGATTTACCACTGCCACTCAATCCTGTTATAACAATAAGCTGATCGCGCGGTATTGTAACATCTATATTTTTAAGGTTATGTACTCGGGCTCCTGTAATTTCCAGGTAATCACTTTGACTTAAAATATCTGCAGACATTTTTTAATAATAATATTAGATTTAAGTAATGGTATTTTTTTTAGCTATTAACTCAATTGAATTTGCTCAAATTATTCCAAAGGATACAAACAATAATTTAATTTTATTAAATATTTTTTTTCAAAGTTAAGAAAAATCATTTTGAAATTTACTTTTTTACAACATGTATTTCTAAGTAAAAATAACAGAATAAAAATAATAATAGCAAATCATTTATCTTATTGGCAATGCTATTTAGATAGCCTTATTAATTTAAAACTTAGTTGTTGATAAATTTCTTTTTTTCAATTAAATAAAATAATTTATCGTTAAGAAAATATATTATTTTATATATTTAACAACAAAAACCTCTTTTTGATAATACAAAATTGCTTTTTTTATATATAAACACTAACTTTCAAGAAAATATTTTTTATTAATTAATTTATTAATTTGAAAAAGTTTTAAGTTTAATACATGAAGCTTATAAGTGCATTAGAATTAATGTAATAGTTACTTTTTTTGGTTTTAAGGATATTTATTAGGCTGTTTTTAAAAAAATATTTATTTGTTTTATTAATAAATAACATTAACAAAGTTATAGAATTACCTTTTTAATTTTTTCATAACATGAAGTCTTTATCGGTAGGCTCTTTATTTCTTCTGTGTTTTTTGCAAACTCAATTTGGTTTTGCACAAAATATAGGTATTAATGTATCAGGATTATCTCCTAATACCGCTGCTATTTTGGATATTGATGCAGCCCCTAATTTTAATAAAGGTTTGTTAATTCCCAGAGTAACATTTTCGCAACGTACTACGGGCTTTAATCCTCTATCCGCTGCAGCACAAGGGCTTACTGTTTACCAAACCGATGCCGGAGGCTTTGGTGAAGGGTTTTATTTTAATACTAGTACCAGCACCACTCCCGTCTGGTCGTTTTTATTAAATAGTAACAGCGGCTGGTCTCTTACAGGCAATGCAGCCACAACTCCTTCCAGCTCCGCTATAGGCACAGCCATTGCTGCCGGTCAAAATTATGTTGGCACAAGCGATTTAAAAGATTTTGTTTTAGCTACCAATAATTTGGAGAGGTTGAGAATCACTGCTAATGGTAATGTAGGAATTGGTATCAGCGCACCAGCCTTCACGCTCGATGTAAATGGCGGTGCCAGAGCATTATTATACACTTTCCCTGCCCCTACCGGCGACCCAGCTCCTGTTATTACAGCGCGCACTGTACCTTCGGGACAAGGTGCCTCTGCGGAAAAAACAGAACTTATCCTCTTCCATAGCAATGATCCAGCCAATGCCGCAGGAGCCGATCAAATTACATTGCGTGCCCCAGCTTTAAGTTTTCAAACATTTAATGATGTTAATGTGCTTGATATGAATAATAATGTGGGGTATAATGAAAGGATGTATATTAATTCTATTGGTAATGTTGGGATAGGGACAATAGCACCACAAACCCTCTTGCATTTGACAAGGCCAGCAGGAGGAAATGGGAATTTAATATTTGAAGGTAACAGTTCGGTAACAGGGGCACCCAAAATCTATTTTATAGACATAACAGGAGCAGCAATAACAACCGCTCCTTCCTGGATGATTTCAAATACTAGCGACAAAATGTCTATTTCCAGGGCCTTAACATTGGGAGGCACTTATGCTGATTTTATGAACATAAGTAATACAGGCAATATAGGAATTGGTACAAACACACCCTCTACCCAGCTGCATTCCACCGGTGGCGTGCGTTTTCAAATTCTAGCTGGTACAGGCACCCGTATAGTTGTGACGGATGCCAATGGTAATCTTGCAGCCGGTTCTTCAATAGCTTCAGGAATAGTAACAGGGAGCGGTATTTTAAATTATGTTCCTAAATGGACACCCGATGGAGCAACACTTGGTAATAGTTTAATCTTTGATAATGGTACCAATGTAGGGATAGGGACTGCAGGCCCAGGGAATAAATTTGGAATAACTATTTCATCAAATGATGCAATACCTTCGCTTGGAAGCAATGGTGGTAGTT
The DNA here is from genome assembly GCA_945865315.1 of Chitinophaga pinensis. GTDB lineage: Bacteria > Bacteroidota > Bacteroidia > 2-12-FULL-35-15 > 2-12-FULL-35-15 > 2-12-FULL-35-15. The sequence continues at coordinate 29,779 of CAMBDK010000018.1, forward strand.
TTGGTATTTTCAAAACGGATGGTGCCACACCAGGAAATTACGGATTTATTATGGGAGTACAAGGCTCAGGTAATGTGTTTCAGCAAGTTCAACGCATAGATGGATCGGTAACTGCATATAATTTACTTCTGCAGCCATCAGGTGGCAATGTGGGAATTGGTACTTCAAGCCCAGGGGCTAAGTTACATGCCTATATGATTCCTTCTACATTTAGCACCATTGATGATGTACTAAGATTAACAAGTAAGTTTGAAAGTACTGGAAATGCTGCATCCGCTGCTATTGGTAATGGACCGGCCATTGTATTTAGTGGGGGCATTGGTGATAACCAAACCCGGGATAGGGCAAGAATTGTTGCGGTATATGAAGGGAGTAACGTGTCGGGTTTAGCATTCCATACACAAAATACCGCTGATATTATTACCGAGAAAATGAGAATTCAAAATAACGGCAATGTAGGTATTGGGACAACAGCACCCAGTACAAAATTCGAAATCTGGGCTGACTTTGGTGGATCGAACAAAGTTAGCTATACGCACCAAGGCGGTGGTGAGTCTAAATGGTGGGATGGTGCAGGTGTCATGAGAACTAGAATAGACGCTACCGACCCTTATCAACTCGATATGTTCAATTCTATAGGAACAAGGGTCATTGGATTTACAACTGACGGTGGCAACACTTTTATTAATAGTGGCAACGTTGGCATTGGTACTTCAAGCCCAGGGGCGAAGTTACACGCCTATATGATTCCTTCTACGTTTAGCACTGTTGATGATGTACTAAGATTAACAAGTAAGTTTGAAAGTACTGGAAATGCTGCATCCGCTGCAATTGGTAATGGACCGGCCATCGTATTTAGTGGGGGCATTGGTGACAATCAAACCCGGGATAGGGCCAGAATTGTTGCTGTATATGAAGGGAGTAACGTGTCAGGTCTAGCATTCCATACACAAAATACCGCTGATATTATTACCGAGAAAATGAGAATTCAAAATAACGGCAATGTAGGTATTGGTACTGTAAATCCTGCTGCACCCTTGGAAGTTCAAAAATCTGGAGGAAGCACATCGTCTGTTAATGTTGCATTAATTTTAGATTATGAGTCAAGTACCACAGCCCTTGCTGAAGCAGGAACAGCTATTCTTTTTCGTGGAAAATCATCAGGAGGGAATATAGCAAATTATAATCATGCACAAATTAGAAGTATCTCTCAAAACACAAATAACGCTCATGGATTGGCATTTGATTATAAACCAAATGCTGGAGCAGCTTTAACTGAAGCAATGCGAATTGGTACATCTGGTAATATAGGCATAGGTGCTACAGCACCTACCACGCAACTTCATACTACCGGCGGAGTTCGTTTCCAAACCCTTACCGGTACAGGTAATCGTTTTGTAATTACTGATTTAGATGGTAATATATCTGCCGGCGCTGCTACCACTGCCGGAATAATAACAGGAAGCGGTACTTTAAATTATGTTCCTAAATGGACACCAAATGGCACTACACTTGCTAATAGCAACATTTTTGATAATGGAACTAATGTAGGTATTGGAACTTCAACTTTCGGTGCAAACGGCTACTTACAAGTTGCAGGGGATATTGGTCTTTCAGGTGTTAGAACAATCCGTCCTGCTTCAAATTCAGACTCTGAATCATTAAAATATTTAGGAACACAACTTGTTATTGGAGGAGTCAATTCTGCGGCATATGGCTATGCCAATGGCGGATTGATCGCCATTAAATCTAATGCTGATGGCGCTATACTTTTTGATGCAGGTAGGGTATCAGGATCCGCAGCTCTTCTTGTAAGTAATACAACTGCCTCAGAGATTAACCTCAATTTAAGAAATAATGCAGGGGCTTCTGTTTTATTTTCTTCTACTAATACTGGTAATTTAGGCATTGGAACAACAGCTCCTGGGGCGAAGGTAGATATCAGAGGCAATGATTTCTATCTTGGGCCATATGCAAATACTCCTGCTGCATTTGTAATATATGAGGCCGAAGACTTAAATAGAACAGGCGGCGCAACGAATACGGATGCTACAGCAAGCAATGGCAATAATTGGGGGACAAATGCAAACTTCCAATTATACGGGCCTTATAGGAGTTTACCAATAGGAAATTATAAGTTTGTAGCACGAGTTAAAGTAGCAGATGCAAGTTATACTGGCAATAGCTTTCGCATGACGGTTATCGGCACAGGAGTGAGTTCAAGAGACAGATACATCAGAGGCGTGGATATGACGGCCAACAATGAATGGAATATGCTCTCAGTTCCATTTAGAGTAACGGCAGTAACGGGTAATACTGTGGAAGTATATGTACTTGGGGTGAATAGCCAACAGATTTACACTGATTACATTATGATTGTCCCCGATGCAGACTCACAAACAGAGCAGGTTTGGGGTAATTTCTATACAAGCGGCAACATTGGTATTGGAACTAACAGCCCTGGTGCAAAATTAGAAATAGCAGGTCAAATAAAAATAACAGGTGGTGCTCCCGGTGCCGGTAAAATATTAACTTCTGATGCTGCTGGTTTAGCTACTTGGAACACCCCTAGTTCTGGGTCAGTAGCTGGTTCTGGAATACTTAATTATGTTCCTAAATGGACGCCAGATGGTAATACTTTAGGCAATAGTAGCATTTTTGATAATGGTAATGTAGGTATTGGAACAGTCGCACCAAGTGCAAAATTATCTGTTGCCTCAGCTGCTTTGGGTGGTGTATATATTGGTAATGGTACTTTTGAAAATAGTGCCGGCTGGAATCAGGTTTTTGATTTGCACGGTGCTTCACATGCAAGGATTACAGCAAGAACTGGAGCAGTAAGCATGGGTATGTATGCCCATGATGCATGGACTGCAGGAGCTGCTGGTTATTTAGGAACATATACCAATCATCCCATAGCTTTTATGATTGCTGCCAATCAAAAAATGGTACTCGATGTAAATGGTAATCTTGGTATTGGAACAACGGGGCCTGGGGCGAAGTTAGTGGTGAATCAAGCGAGTAATAGCCACGAAGTTGCGCATTTTGTGCAGGGCGTACCTACAAGTTACAATGTTGATGTTTGGTTGAAAGGAGGGACAACAGCTGATTGGCTTTTAAGTAAGCGAACTGTGGATGGTAGCGGTGATTTTTGGTTCTACAATCCTACTTTAGGTTATTCAGTTTTGACGCTAAAACAAACTGGCAATGTAGGTATTGGAACAACCGCACCAAGTGCCAAATTATCTGTTGCCCCTGCTGCTTCGGGTGGTGTATATATTGGTAATGGTACTTTTGAAAATAGTGCCGGCTGGAATCAGGTTTTTGATTTGCACGGTGCATCACATGCAAGGATTACAGCAAGAACTGGAGCAGTAAGCATGGGTATGTATGCCCATGATGCATGGAATTTAGGTACTGCGGGTTATCTCGGTACCTACACCAACCATCCATTAGCTTTTATTATTAATACAACTCCAAGAATGGTAATAGATGTGGGTGGCAATGTAGGTATCGGAACAACAACACCCGCTGCCAGACTTCATCTTTGGAATACAAGTGCTGATAATGAGTTAAGAATGACTGCAGATGGTTCATTCGACCCAATATTTAGAATGACAGGTGAAGGTGGAAGCACAGGCGAAGGGTTTACGATACAATATGATAATAGTGTGGGGGATACTTATATAAAAAATATTTATAATACTACCAATGCATTTCATTTTCAAACAGCAAGCCAGGAAGCGATGACTATTAAAACCAACGGGGACATAGGTATTGGAACAACTAATCCAGTAGGAAAGCTACATATCGCAGGAGCTCACGCAAATGGCGTAATAGCAGATGGAAATGATCGCCCAAGTGCGGCTGTAACTGGAGTTTATCCTCAAATGGTAATGATGGCTGGAGGTTCTGGTAACACTAACCATGGAGCAACATTAATGTTAGGAAGCTATGATGCAGGTACATCTGGTGCTCAAAAGCATTGGTCGATTGGTTCTTCGGGTGTAAATAGTACTTTTTTAGATATTGGATATAGTGCTGCTGATATTAATCCCCATTCAGGTATAAGAAATTATAATGGTTCTACTTTTATGACAATTTTAAATAGTGGTAATGTCGGTATCGGAACAACAACACCCGCTGCCAAACTAGAAGTTAATGGCGATTTTATTAGGACGATTGCCCGTGCTCAAGGGTATAATCAAGCGGATGGCACTGATAATGGAGCTATTGCTACCCGTACCCTTACTTTTGTAAAAAAATATGGTGATACCGGTATAAGAGTAACTTATTCCGATGGAAGAAGGGTACTTGCTGCTAGCACAGGTGGCAGGTGGGAAGTGAAATTTAATGCAGCATCCTGTCCAACACCCGGACCAATTGCCTGGGATATACATTCGGGATCGTCTGGAGACTATCACAGAGCTGATGCTACTGTTGGAACTTGTTTCGGACTCCCAGCAGGAACCTATACAATTCAAATATATGTGGGCCCCACACCAGGATATCCCGTATGCGATCTTTATACCGGTTGGATAGGTTTGTGGTCATTAGAAGCAGAAGAAGTAAGGTAATTGCTGTGGCAACGACCACTTCATAAAAGCTTGAGGTATTCAGTAGCTAAGGCAGAAGCACTGTAAAGTATTACTACCGGTAATGTCCGCTTTTCGTATAAGCGCAACAAAAAAGATACTACTCCATTGCCCAATGCACATACAAGCATAATGAAATTACATGGGGTAAACTGTTGTTGGAAAACAAAAGAGCTTCCCCGATAAACAATTTAGAGTTAATAATGCAAATGGGCTTTATACCAATTATAGTTTCAAGATAGTCCAATCCAAGACCTAAAAAAAAGCAGAAAAGATTTTTAAAAAACAAATATTCCAAATTTAAAATGAATGCCCACGAAGCAGGGCTTCGGGGGCATTCATTTTATAATCAGCCTTGTTTTATTGGGTAGGGGAAATTTTCAGATTACTTTTGTATTATAATTTTTTCATTTGCAATTAACATTTTGTCCGAAACAACCTGAACAAAATAAACTCCGGCATTAAGTTCTCCTTTCGGAATAATTAATTGGCTTCCAGAGAAATTAATGTTTTTCACTTCTTTACCCAAAACATCTATAATCTTTACCGTTGCATTTTTCATTTCTTTAGTAAATGAAATTGTTGTTTGAGAAGAAAATGGGTTCGGGAAAATGGTAAGACCCGAAGCAATATTTGCTTCTTGAATACCAACCGATTGGTTTACTGCAATAGAATCTGAGAAAGCAGTAAACACTTGAGCAAGCCCTGCTGCGTTATTTGCTACATAATCAGAAACAGATAAATGGAATATTGCTTGTGAAGTTAAGGTAGTTTTAATTTGAAATTTGAAATCTGCAATTTTCCCAAACCCACTCACATCAGTGTGGTCTATGCGGGTTAAGGCTACGTAAGCCTTGTTTGCTGGCGCATCAACTTTTCCAACCTTTAGCGCATTTGTACCCGGTGTTCCAAGCCAACAGGGAGAATAGGTAATCATTTCTGTTCCCGTTTGAACAAGAGATGCATCATAATTTATATTAACAGCAATACCGTATAAATTACTTACTGGTGCTAAAGAAGTACCAAGCCACAATTCTGCGTAAACCCAGTCTCCTGGATTATAATTACTGCCACTAAAAACAAAATACATGTCAGATGCAACTCTCATTTCATTATCATTATGAGGTGCGGGAACAATTGCGTGTATTAAATTAAAATTCAAATTAATTGCTAATGTATCGTTGGCATCAATTGTACCATCGCCATTACAATCTGCGTGTTTTATATCTTGTCCGTTAGGTTGTAATGTTCCCCAATTATTTGAAAAGTTAGCTTGCCAGGTATTGCTTATGCTTGCTCGCGGAGTTCCTGTTTGTGAATAGAATAAGCCCACTGATAATAAATCATTATTATTTACAAGCGAGTCGTTGTTAGCATCACCCGGCCAAACCGGAATACTTACAGTTATAGTAACTGCTGCACACGATGTTGTATTACAAGTGCCTATAGCTCTTACAAAATAGGAAGAAGTTGAAGAAGGACTTACATTAATTGAATTACCAGTTCCTACCAATGTTCCGCCACAACTTCCGGTGTACCAATTATAGGCAGCACCGCTACCAAGGAATCCATTAGTTGCAGTTAATGTAGTAGAGTCCCCTAGGAAAATTGAGCTTGGATTAGCCGTTACAGAAGAAGGGGCAGCAGAATTAATATTTACCGTTACTATTACTAAGGCACTTGAACCACTGCAACCATTAGCAGTGGGAGTAATAGTATATAGAACTGTTCCATTGGTTGTATCCGTTGCTGTTAATGTTTGGGCAATAATTGAACCCGAACCGGATGTTGCTCCCGTTACATCTGTTTGGACTGCCGTCCATGAAAATGAAGTACCGCTCAAATTACTGCTCAAGTTAAAAGAAGTTATATTACCAGAGCAAATAATTTGTGAGCTTGGAGTAATAACAACAACAGGTGATGGATTTACGACAACTACCACACTGTTAGGAAATGGGTTTGAACAACCATTAACTGTTACGGTATAAAAGTAAGTAACATTTATCGGAGAGTTTGTTGTATTAACGAGTGTTTCAGCTGGGTCGCCTGTACCACTTCCTGCTAAATTACTGATACCCGATACTGCAGCTCTTGTCCATGAAAATATTGCGCCTACTCCTGCGCTTGTTGGTGTATAACTAAACTGACTGCCACTGCATATTGGTGGAGGCGTTAA
>CAMBDK010000019.1 GCA_945865315.1 Chitinophaga pinensis
TATCTGTTTTGTCGAAATTATTTTGAAAGCTTTACTTGGTTTCTCTTGAATAAATATTATTTGAAATAAATATTTAGTGCTGGCTTGCATTATTCATAAAGAGAATACGAGTAGTATACAATTTATTGTCGACCATAATTTTCCCAAAATATAAGCCATCAGGTAAATTATTTCTGCTAATTACAATTTGTTTTTTATTGGAAAAACTTTTTAACTCGGATATAATTACTTTATCAGTAACTAATTTTCCCAGTACATCGTATAATTCTATATTTATTTGAGCCTTTGTTTTATTTAATTCAAATTGAATGGTAACATCCAAATTGGAAGGATTTGGAAAAACATCCAAGTTATCCAAAATTAAAGCTGCAGCGTCATTGATATTATTCGGTTGGTTAGCAATGAATGCACTATCGATTTTAGCTATGAACAAATCATTATCACCACTACTAATTAAAGGTATGCTGCCAAAAGATACGGTGCCATTAAAATAACCTGTAGTATAACAGCTTCCAAAAAGGCTGGTAGCGATACCAGAACCTACATCAGCATTAGCACCGCCCCCCTGAACTACAAACTTAGCTTTCCCTAAATTATCAAGTCCTGCTACAAAAGCATCATCTTGGTTGGAGCTGATTGCAGTGATTGTATCAAACTGAGCTGTACCAAAAAATGAGCCTGCAATATAACTATGTCCGGCAGTATCGATGCTAATTGCGAAGGCTTTATCACTTAGAGTGCCGCCATAATTTTTGACCCAAACTATATCCCCTTTATAATCGAATTTTCCTACAAAAATATCTTCACTACCATAACTAGTGAGGGTAACCGTATTAGAGCCACTGCCAAACAATGCTGAGCCCCCAAAATATCCTGTCATGAAAGAATTACCTGCTGCATCGGTAACTAAATACTTGCCTTCATCGGCTTGGTTGCCACCCGCCTGTTTCGCCCAAATGAAATTCCCTGCGTTGTCGTATTTTGCTAGCCATATATCACTATTGCCACTACTTATAAGCGTAGCAGTCCCAATAGTAGCTGTGCCATTAAAAAAACCAGAAACATAGCAGTTCCCGGTTATATCAGTTCCTATGCTTAGTGCTTTATCTTCCAATGTTCCACCAGCGCTTTTTGCCCATAAAAAAGTACCATTACTATCATATTTGGCAACAAAAGCATCATAATTCCCTGCGCTAGTAAAAGATGTAGTTCCAAAAGTTCCTGTATTTCTGTAGGATCCTGTAATAAAACAGTTCCCTGCATTGTCAATAGTAACTCCGCTTCCAACGTCCCATCCACTTCCTCCGCCTTTATTCACCCAAAGGGCAGTTCCTGTAGGCGAGTATTTAGCTATAAAAACGTCATAATCAGTAGTTGAGCTAGTGATACTAAGCGTACCAAACGTTGCTGTACCAGTAAAAAGACCTGTTACATATACATTTCCAACAGCATCGGTAGCTATCCCTGTTCCATAGTCATAATTATTACCACCAGCTTTTTGGGCCCATACAAAATTACCATTGATATCATATTTTGCTATAAAAATATTACTAACAAATGGATTGCTGCCTGAACTGAATAAGGTAGTGGTGCCAAATTTTAATGAGTCTTCAAAATAGCCTGTGATATAACTGTTGCCAGCATTGTCAATAGCTATTGCATAGGATTCTACTTTCATTGCGCCGCCGGCGCTTTTTGCCCAAGCCCAATTTTGGGCATATGAAAAATATGGAACACTAATAAATAAAAATAAAAATAGGATGATTTTAACTGATGTAAATTTTTTCATAAAGATTGATTTTTTATTATGTAATTTTCTTTTGAGAGATGGCTCTTAACTAAATTATAAAACAAAAATACTAAAATATAAATTTCCATTTTAATAATTGTTCAATAAATTATTTAAATGTAACAATTATTGTACATTAAATTTCATGTTTCCATTGTCCTCAAAATTTTGATGAATAGTTTAATTTAACTATGTAACCATTTATTTTATGAGTTAATGAGATAATATACTATTCCAAAAGAATGTTGTGGCATTAAGAAACCATCGCAGCTATTTCGACAGGCTGGATATGAGCAGCGCACTGCCAGTATGAGCATTTCGAAGACCTTTCTCTTGCGTTTTTAAAAAATAACCCTCAATTCAACTACATTATTTTATAAAAGGTAAATCAGAGAGAAAAAGTTTTTATTTTGCTTCTTAAATTACTAAATTTGCAGTTCATAAAAAAATAGAAAAAAATGTTTGATAATTTAAGTAACAAATTGGAGAGGGCCTTTAAATTATTAAAAGGTCAAGGAAAGATTACAGAAATTAATGTTTCCGAAACAATTAAGGAAATACGAAAAGCTCTATTGGATGCCGATGTTAACTATAAAGTAGCAAAACAATTTACGGATAGTATTAAAGAAAAAGCAATAGGACAAAATGTGCTTACAGCTATTTCACCAGGCCAATTAATGGTGAAAATAACCCAAGAAGAGCTTTCTAATTTAATGGGCGGCGAAACTGCTGAAATTAAACTATCAGGGAGTCCTACTGTAATATTGATGAGTGGCTTACAAGGTTCTGGTAAAACAACTTTTTCGGGTAAATTGGCGAATTATCTAAAAACTAAGCGAAATAAAAAACCACTGTTGGTAGCTTGTGATATTTATCGTCCTGCAGCGATACAGCAATTACAAGTATTGGGTGCACAAATAGGGGTAGATGTTTATGCTGAAACTGAAAATAAAGATGCTGTGTCTATTGCAAATAATGCTATACAATATGCAAAAGATAATGGCAATACTGTTGTAATTATTGATACAGCAGGTCGTTTAGCAGTGGATGAAGTAATGATGAAGGAAATAGCAGCAGTTAAAAAAGCTGTAAACCCTCATGAAATATTATTTGTTGTGGATGCTATGACCGGCCAAGATGCCGTAAATACAGCAAAGGCATTTAATGATATCCTTGATTTTGATGGCGTAATTCTAACAAAATTAGACGGAGATACAAGAGGTGGAGCGGCACTTTCTATAAAATCAGTAGTAAATAAACCAATTAAATTTGTTGGGACTGGTGAAAAGATGGATGCTATTGATGTATTTCATCCAAGCAGGATGGCGGATAGGATTTTAGGGATGGGTGATATTGTAACTTTTGTGGAACGTGCCGAGGAGCAATTCAATGAAGAAGAAGCGAGAAAACTTCAAAAGAAAATTGCTAAAAATCTATTTAATTTTAATGACTTTCTTAATCAATTGCAGCAAATTAAAAAGATGGGAAATATCAAAGATCTGGTTGGGATGATACCGGGTGCAGGAAAGGCTTTAAAGAATGCTGATATCAATGAAAAAGCATTTGTAAATATTGAATCAATTATATCCTCCATGACTCCTGCTGAAAGAGGGAATCCTGAATTGCTTAATGGTAAACGTAGAGAGCGTATTGCCAAAGGTAGCGGCAGAACGGCACAGGATGTAAATAGATTGATAAAACAATTTGACGATACACGTAAAATGATGAAGATGATGTCGAACAAGCAGGATATGGCTAAGTTGATGTCACAAATGAAAAATATGCCAAAATAAAATACGATTTAATTTACAATATTTTATTTTTTACGCAGGAAGGTCCTTGCAGGTATAAGGCGGATACAATGCGATATATACTATTTTTTTGAAATTCTTCTTCTTTTTTTCTCGCTCATTATCAAACTTAATTCACGACCTGTTTGGCCTTTAACAGAAGTGTTTTCCTGAGCTCTTCTTATTAAATAAGGTAAAACTTCATCTACAGGTCCATAAGGCACATATTTAGCCACATTATAACCTGCATTAGCTAAATTATAACTTATATGATCACTCATGCCAAGTAGTTGCGAAAAATAAATTTGTTTGTTATTATTTAGGATATTTTTTTCTCCCATTAATTTGGCAAGGTACATAGAGCTATTTTCATTATGGGTACCAGCACAAATTGCTATTTGGGTGTAATTTTCGACACAAAATAATAATGCAGCGTCATAAGCAGCATCTGTATCCTCTTTTTTGTTTTGTATGGGCGAGAGGTAGTTTTTTTGAACAGCACGAGTACGTTCTTTTTCCATGTATGCGCCACGTACTATTTTGGCACCTAAAATGTATTTATTTTTTTGGGCTACTTTAAGTGAATGTTTTAAAAACTCTAATTTATCTTTACAATACATCTGAAATGTATTGAAAATAATGGCTTTTTCAATATTATAAGTTGCCATCATATTATTAGCTATGTCATCAATTGCTTTTTGGATCCAACTTTCTTCAGCATCAATAAAAATAGGTGTATTTGCCTCATGTGCCGCTTTACAAATTTTATCCACACGCTGCTTTATACGATCAAATTCCTCCTGTTCTTTAGCTGTCAAATTATTATTTGCAGTAACTTTTTCCAGCAAATTAAAACGTGCGAGGGCAGTTACCTTAAATACACAGAAAGGTATAAGTTTGTCGGTTTTAGCTTTATTAATGGTAGCAATGGTTTCTAACGCACAATTGTCAAAATCCTGCTCATTTTCTTTACCCTCTACCGAAAAATCTAAAATAGTACCTATGTTAAATTGACCTAATGTTTTTATAGTATTATCACATTCTTGAATAGTTTCTCCACCACAAAACTGTTTAAAAATAGTCGATTTTATTATTCCTTTTATAGGCAAATTAATTTTAATGGCAAAGTTGGTAAAAACCTTTCCTATGTTTACAAAAAATGGATTAGAAACCATTTTAAATAGCCAGTAGGAGCGATTTAAGTCTTTGTTTGTCTTGCCTGAAAAAGCAATTTCAGTATTATTGAATGATAGCATTCGTTACATTTAATTTAATAAAACTTTCCTATATAAAGTAGCCGTTTTTTTTACATTATTACCAAAAATAAGGATTGGCCTATTCAAGGGAATAATTGCAAATATAATAAAGTTTTACATGATTGTAAGTGGATTAAAATCAGATGAATCTTTGAAAGCTTTTGTTGCATTCCAATCAAATGAGTTATTGGTATTATTAATATTATAATAGGGCTAATTTTTATATAGCTATATAAATTACAGGCAGTTGTGTTATATTTTCAAATTATTTACCCTTAACTCTCAAGTGATGAAATTATCACCATTAAATCAAAACTAAACTTAGATGGTAATTTAAATATATTGTTACATTTGTGAATTAATTTTTTTAAAAGTGTTAATCTATAATTTTAAACATGTCGTATAATTTATTAAAAGGTAAACGTGGCATTATATCAGGTGCACTAGATTCAAATTCAATTGCCTGGAAGGTTGCTGAAAAAGCACATGAAGAAGGTGCTATTTTTGTATTAACCAACGCTCCCATCGCTATGCGAATGGGTGAAATTAAAATATTAGCAGAAAAAACAAAATCGGAAATTATTCCTGCCGATGCTACCAATGTTGATGAATTGACAAATTTATTTACAAAATCTCAAGAAATTTTGGGTGGCAAAATAGATTTTGTTTTACATTCAATAGGCATGAGTGTTAACATAAGGAAAAACATACCCTATACTGAATTAAATTACGATTATTTCATGAAGGGTATTGATGTTTCTGCAATGTCCTTGCATAAAATGTTGAGTGTTGCAAAAAAAATGGATGCCATTAGTGAATATGGTAGCGTAGTGGCATTAACATATATGGCAGCGCAACGCACCTACCCATTTTATACCGATATGGCTGATATTAAAGCAATGTTAGAATCAATAACACGTAGTTTTGGTTACCATTATGGTAAGGATAAAAAAGTGAGAATTAATACCGTTTCACAATCTCCAACTAAAACTACAGCTGGTACTGGTATTAAAGGCTTTGGTGACTTTTATAGCTTTGCCGACGCTATTGCTCCATTAGGAAATGCCAGCGCCGAATCTTGCGCCGATTATTGCATCACATTATTTTCAGATTTAACGCGCATGGTAACGATGCAGAATTTATACCACGACGGTGGTTATTCTTCTACAGGAGTAAGTATGGAGGCCATGTCAAAATTTGCTATTGAATAAATAATTTGCTTCTATTTTTCGATTTTTTTATTAATCTATTCCTCAATTTTAAGAGCTGAGTTTTCTGTGCCTTTATGTAATTTAAAGCAGCAAAATTAATTAAGGGGAAATTGCAAATAAAATATCTTCTTGGTTTTTAGCCCTGCTATATCAATTCACTAGATGTACAAATCCGTTTTTAGTATAAATATTAGCATCAGTACCAGTTGTGCTAATTAAATAAAAGTATACTCCCGCCGTACATTTTAATCCGCCATCAGCACCATCATTTGTTCTAACCCATTGCCATATAACGGCATTTGACAATTTTGCGAGAAAACATAATAAATTTTATATTAGCGTACCCAATCTATAATTACAATGCCGGCTGCACCATTGCCTCCAGCAGAAGAACAGCCAGACTGAGCTCCACCGCCACCGCCGCCACTACCGATGGATGTTGCTGAACCTCCTGCGGTGCATTGGTTAGTATTAATACCAGAACCTCCGGACACTCCGCCACCCATAATAGATGGCCCGCCAGCACCTCCCCAGGCCCATTGAAAGGCTGCATTTATAAATGGACCTCCAGAAGTTCCATTTAAATTGATGTCTCCATTTATGCCAGCTCCCCCTGCGCCCCCGGTACTAACTCCTCCTCCATTGGCCCCCGAGGCAATAATAGTTGTACCAGGCCCTGCAAAAGAGCTAGTACCTCCTGAATTGCCAAATGCCTGAGCTGCACCGCCTGATCCTCCAGTGCCCACCGTTACGGTGTAGCCTGTATTTGGACTAAGTCCCGAATAATATTTAATAGCAACTCCACCAGCTCCGCCTCCACTGCCTGTTACGTTACCTATTTGGCCGCCTCCACCACCACCACCGCCACCAATCACTGTAACTTTAAATACTGTGCTTGTAGTAATGTTTGCAGGAGTTGTAAATGTTCCTGAAGAAGTAAATTTTTGAAATTGTAAATTGGGTAATCCCACCAAGTCATTCCAAACACCAGAAGCAAATCCTTCCAGTTGGGGGACTGTAGTATTGTATCTGATATCCCCATTTACGGGAGTTACAGGACGTTGTGCAGAAGTGCCAGATGGTAAACGGACAGCATCTGTTTTTGAGCCTATATCCAGAGCTGTTGCGGGTGATGTTGTACCGACACCTACATTAGTTCCATTATCAAAAATGCTGCTATTTCCTAAAGTAGTACCATTAGGCGTCCATTTAGTTACATAATTAAGAGTGCCGGAACCAGCTACTGTTCCAGCATTTGCGGCGCTCCATGCAGCCAAGCCAGAGGCATCAGAAGTTAATACTTTGCCAGCACCTGGCGCTCCACCTGTTATTTTTATTTGACCCGCTATTTCTAATTTTGCAGCAGGGCTGGTGGTTCCGATACCCACTTGTGTACCATTATCGAATATAATAGAATTACATATAGAAGATGGACTTGTAAACTTGGTCACAAAGTTTGTAGTTGCAGCATTGCAAATTAAATTGTGAATGGAAACTCCATTAACCACAAGTGAATCAAAGTTTGCATACTTTGCAAAGAGGCTATCTACATTTATATATTTAGAAAAAATGGAATCAAAGTTTGCATACTTTGCAAAGAGGCTATCCACATTTATATATTTAGAAAAAATGGAATCAACGTTTGCATACTTTGCAAAAAGGCTATCTACATTTGTATATTTAGAAAAAATGGAATCGATATTAGCATACTTTGCAAAAAGGCTATCCACATTTATATATTTAGAAAAAATGGAATCAACGTTTGCATAATTTGCAAAAAGGCTATCTACATTTATATATTTAGAAAAAATGGAATCGAGGTTTGCATACTTTGCAAAAAGGCTATCTACATTTATATATTTAGAAAAAATGGAATCGATATTTAGGTAATTTGCAAACAGGGAATCAATGTTAACATAACTCGCAAAAAGACTATCTAAATTTACATAGTTGGCTATAATGGAATCGATGTTTATATAATTTGCAATAAGAGTATCAATGGATGAATAGTTTGTATAAATAGTATCTGTAGAATTATTTGAAGGGAGGGCACACATTGAAATCCAGCTTGTAGTTGGCTGTCTGTAAAAGAAATAACACATTGAATCAGTATTATATACCAATAAAGAGTTTGCAGGACTGGGAATAGCAAACATTCCTAATGTGTTCATTCTAGGGACTAATAAACCTTTATTTGCAGATACCAACTCCAAAATTGATGTAGCATCGGGTAAATTAGTACCAATACCAACATTGTTTTGTGCCTGAATAGAAAAATTTAAATGTAGACAAATACAAGTAAAACTTAATATCAAAATTTGTTTCATAAAAAAGTATATAAATTTTAATAAATTTAATCTTTTCTTATTAATATCAGCTTTTAAAAATGAAAATAAAGTATTTATTTTCTATATAGGTTTTTTTTATTGCTTCCTCAGCCAAATAGTATTTTATTTTTTTCTAGAGCTACAACTATTCTTTACATAAAATATTTATGCTCAATATTTTTTAGATAGATTAGTCTGTTATTTTCTGTGTTAATTTTATCAGCTTTAAATGACTTTCTGGAAGATTTTGTCAATTGGTATTGCTGTAGTTTATAGCAAAATAAAAATATTTTATTTGTCAAATTGATCCATATTATTTGTTATTGCTTTTTTTAAACAAAAGTCTATTTGCTTTTTCTAGTTTTTTTCTTGATTTTTTTATTTAAGTGTTTTTTAAATTCAATTTGTTATTTTTAAAAAATTAAGTTATTCTTTTTTTTTGTTAACAATTTCAAAATTTAAAGCAATTGTTTCTCCTGATTCATCTAGCAAGGTGAGGGTATGAATGCCCTCATCTGGAGATAATCCCATTTTATGATTTCCTTGGGTACTACCAATAAATAGCTTGTCTAAATGCCAATAAATAATGCTTTTACTATTGCGATGTGCGGCATGAAAAATTGTTTTTCCCATGCTGCCATCTAATTCTATAGGAACAAATATTTTGCTTAATTGCTTTGGATAAATTATTTCCATAGAATTTAATCCAATTGTTTCACAATCCTTCCTGAATTCTGGTAATTCTTTATAACTAGTATTTTTTGATTTGTAGTATAACTCCATTGCAGGAGGTAAAACAAACCAACTTACATGGTGCATTAAATTTACATCCTCACAGTTACTAGTAACCCGGTACTTTTTATCAGCATCTAGGTGAATTATTCTATGATAATTACAAGATTTTGAATTTAATCCGGATTTTTGAATCCAAACTAAATCAATAGGTTCACAAATATCCAAAGCTCTACAACCACTTTGCCGACAAATTTTAACTTTATCCATTTCATCGTAGGGTTTTGAAAACCAAGCAGAAGGTTTTAAGGTGCTGAATATATCAAACATGATAGGTGCAGCAGTTTGAATACCAATAAGTCCGGGCCTGCCTTCCCCATCAGCATTTCCTACCCAAACAGCCACAACATATTCAGGAGTAACACCAACTGCCCAGCCATCCCGATATCCAAAGCTAGTGCCAGTTTTCCATGCTACTTTATTTGAAGTTGTGAAATGTTTCCATGCTGCATCCTCGTCGGGTCGGGAAACTTCAACCATCGCTTCAAATGTTAAATAAATAGCGGCAGCCTTTATGATAGATTCATCTTCTAAATCAGGTGCTATTTCATTTTGTTTTAAGTAGGAAGGAGGATGGAAATCCATTTTATCATACTTGCCATTATATTTTGTAAAATGATTAAGTGTTCGTGCCATACTTGCATACATGCCTGCTATGTCCCATAATTTAGCTTCGGCGCCACCTAAAATAATTGATAAGCCATAATGATTGGGAGAAAAGTTAAGCGTTGTCATCCCCATTTTTTTTAAATTAAAATTAAACTTTTCAATACCGTAATTTTGTAGCATACGCACAGCAGGGATATTTAAACTACGTGCCAATGCTGTTTTTGCAGGCACGGCACCATCAAATGTCATGTTGTAATTTTGTGGTATATAACCTGCAATTTGAGTTGGTATATCTGGAATCAATGTGGAAGGAAGCAATTCGCCATCGTTGAGCATACTCAAAAATAAAAATGGTTTTAAAATACTACCAGTACTGCGGGGTGCAGCAATAACATCAACATCATTTTCATATATGTCCTTTTCATTGTTATTCGTATTTCCTATATAAGCTAATACATTCCCAGTATTTACTTCCAAAACCAATACAGAGGCATTGTGAATTTCATTGGACTTCAATATTTTATGATGGTTTTCGACAATATCATTTAATCGTTCCTGTAACGGCCCATTTATAGTAGATAGGATTCTTTGCCCATTTCTCCCCTCTTTTACTGCTCGTTGTAATAAATGAGGTGCTATTTGAGGGATTGGGTATGGCTTGCCTGGCAAAGGCTCTAAAATGCTTAAATTACAAGTTTCTCTATCAATAATATTAGTCTTTAACAATTGCTCAAGCAAACGATTTCTTTTTGTAAGTAATCGTTCTTGATTTTTACCTGGATAAATTAAGCTAGGAGCATTTGGTAAAATTGCTAATGTAGCAGCTTCTGCCCATGAAAGTTTTTCTGTATCCCTACCAAAATAACGCCATGAAGCAGCATCTATTCCTACCACATTACCTCCGAATGGTGAATTAGAAGCATATAAAGTGAGTATTTCAGATTTTGAATATCTCAATTCCAATCGGAGGGCTAATACTATTTCCTTTAATTTTTCTATTACTGTTCTATTCTTATTATTTCTAGAAAGTCGTATTACCTGCATAGATATTGTACTGCCTCCACTTTTTATTTTTTTTGCTTTTATATTTTGTATGAATGCACGTACAATAGATAATGGGTTAACTCCAGGATGTATAAAAAAGTGGCGATCTTCAAACTGAATAATGCTCGAAATAAATTTTGATGGAATAGTTTTACTTATAGGGAATCTCCATTGCCCATCCTCGGCAATTCTTGCAGAAAGTAAATTTCCATTCCTATCTTCTAAAACGGTACATGTTTTATTGCTGAAAAGATTATTTGGCAGGCAAAAAAAGAACCATAATCCTAATCCTAAAAAAAATAGAATTAATATTCCTTTTTTACTTTTTATAAATGTTAGTATGTTGTTAAATTGCTTCAGCTGAAAAAAATTAAATAAAAAAATAGAAAAGAAAAAATCATAAAAGGAATTTTTTTTTGTGCCTTGTATTTCTAACTGATTTATGGAACGGTATATATTATTGAAGATGGTGTGGTAAATCTCACAAATATCAGAAGGTGAAAAGAATTTAAGTTGAAGAATAATTGTTTGGATTTCGTTTATAGTAATTCTGTTACTACCGTTTTGCGTTAAAAGAAAGTTTTGTAAACACCCCTAAACAATAACCGAATAATACCGTGTATGTGGTTGGGTATTATTACAAAAAGTATAATTCCAATTTTTTTCGTTATTTCTAAATACATTTCAACTTTGTTTTAAAAAAGCATCAATTAATTAGCTATTGTCCCCATCAAACATTCTTCCTAAGCCTCCCAAAACACTACCTTCTTCTTTTCCATTATTGGCATATGCCATCATGCGGCCAGCTAAACGACTAACAGGAAGCGACTGAATCCAAACAGTACCGGGACCTTTTATGGTTGCAAAAAATAATCCTTCTCCACCGAAAATAGTATTTTTTATTCCACCAATAAATTGTATATCATAATCAATATCATAAGTAAATGCAACGATACAGCCGGTATCTACTTTAATTAATTCACCCGACAATAATTTTTTTTCAATAATCATACCACCAGAATGTACAAAAGCCATTCCATCACCTTCCAATTTTTCCATTATAAAACCTTCGCCACCAAACAAGCCAGTTCCCAATTTTTTTTGGAATTCTATGCCAATAGAAACACCTTTTGCTGCGCATAAAAAAGCATCCTTCTGACAAATAATTTTCCCATTAAGCTTACTTAAATCCATAGGGATAATTTTTCCAGGATAGGGTGAAGCAAATGTAATGCGTTTCTTAAAATTACCAGTATTGGTGAATGCAGTCATAAAAAGGCTTTCACCAACTAATAAACGCTTACCGGCAGAAAATAATTTATCCATAAAACTACTCTGCTGCCGAGAGCCATCTCCGAAAATTGTATCCATATGTATGCCATCATCCATCATCATAAAATTGCCTGCTTCGGCTATAACAGTTTCGTTAGCGTCCAGCTCAATCTCTACACATTGCAATTCTTCACCTAAAATTTTAAAATCTATTTCGTGATTTGTTTTCATAAATATTGTCTTTTTTTATTTGCCTTTGTAATTATACATTTACTTAAAAAGTGTATTTTAAAATGGTGAAAATATAAATTGAAATATTTTTTTAAAAATTACATATTTCTTCTGTATTGCCCACCTACTTCAAAAAGTGCATTGGTAACCTGCCCCAGTGAACAATATTTTGTAGCTTCCATAATACTATCGAACATATTATGGTTTTTTATTGCAACTGTTTGCAACTGGTGTAACAATTCAGTAGCATTTACAGCATTAATTTTTTCCAATTCGACAAGCATTTCAATTTGATATTGCTTCTCTTCTTCAGTTGCGCGAATTACCTCTTTCGGTATTATTGTGGGGGATCCCTTTGATGAAAGGAAAGTATTTACACCAATAATAGGGTATTCTCCTGAATGTTTTAATGTTTCGTAATACAAACTTTCTTCCTGTATCTGACTTCGCTGGTACATGGTTTCCATAGCGCCTAATACTCCACCTCTTTCACTGATACGATCAAACTCTTTTAAAACAGCCTCTTCCACAATGTCGGTTAATTCTTCAATAATAAACGAACCTTGTAATGGATTTTCATTATTCGCTAAGCCTAATTCACGGTTAATTATTAATTGAATAGCCATTGCTCTGCGAACAGAATCCTCGGTAGGGGTAGTAATAGCTTCGTCATAAGCGTTTGTATGCAATGAATTGCAATTGTCATAAATAGCATATAGAGCTTGCAATGTGGTGCGGATATCATTAAAATCAATTTCCTGGGCATGTAAGGATCTACCGCTGGTTTGAATATGATATTTTAACATTTGAGAACGTTCGTTAGCATTGTATTTTAGCTTCATTGCTTTTGACCATATTCTGCGCGCTACACGGCCAATTACAGAGTATTCAGGATCTATGCCATTACTAAAGAAAAAAGATAAATTAGGAGCGAATTTATTAATATCCATTCCTCTACTTACATAATATTCAACAAATGTAAAGCCATTAGATAAAGTTAAGGCCAGCTGTGTGATAGGATTAGCACCCGCTTCAGCAATATGATAACCAGATATGGATACCGAATAAAAGTTTCTAATATTTTTCCTGATAAAATATTCCTGCATGTCACCCATCAAACGCAAGGCAAATTCAGTAGAAAAAATACAAGTATTTTGTGCCTGATCTTCTTTAAGAATATCAGCCTGCACGGTACCTCTTATAGCAGCCAGGGTATCCGCCTTAATTTTTTCATACACTTCTTTTGGTAGCACTTGGTCGCCTGTAATACCTAGTAGCATTAGTCCTAAGCCGTCATTTCCTTTTGGTAAATCTCCTTGATAACGAGGCCTTTTAGATTTTTTTGAATTGTATATTTTTTGAATTGTAGCTTCAATTTCTTTTTCTATACCTTGTTGTTTAATATAAATTTCACATTGTTGATCAATAGCTGCATTCATATAAAAGCCTGCAATAATAGCAGCAGGGCCATTAATGGTCATGCTAACGGATGTTTTTGGATTGGTAAGATTAAAACCGCTATATAATTTTTTTGCATCATCCAAACAACAAACAGAAACTCCGGAATTGCCAATTTTCCCGTAAATATCGGGCCTTATTGCAGGGTTTTGTCCATATAAAGTAACACTGTCAAATGCAGTGCTTAAGCGATGCGCTTCCATTCCAAAACTAACATAATGAAACCGTCGATTTGTTCTCTCTGGTCCACCTTCACCAGCAAACATACGCGTAGGGTCTTCTCCTTCCCGTTTAAAAGGGAAAACGCCGGCTGTATAAGGGAACTCCCCTGGTACATTTTCTTGCAAACTCCATTTTAATATGTCGCCCCATCCTTCAAACCGAGGGGTAGAAATTTTCGGAATTTGTGTATGTGAAAGAGATTCATAGTGCGTTTTTATTTTCACTTCCTTATCACGAACTTTAAAAATATAATTTTCATTTTTATACCGCTGTACTTTTTCTTTCCAGTTTTCAATTATTTTTGTATTGCGCCAATCAAAACCCAATTGAATTTCGCTATAAACTTTTTCTAATGAATTAATTAAATCATTTTGAGAGTTTCCTTCATACTTGTTATTAGCTGAATTATCACTTTTATTATTACTGGTGTGTTCAAAATCAATTTGTTTATTTTTTTCTATCTCTGCAACTGCTGCAATAGGTTCATTATCATTTATTTGCTTAAGGCTATCAATAGTTTTACGGATAGAGTATAATTTTTGAGCAATTTCTTTTTGTTCATTTACCCATTTATCATATCCCCGATTATTCTCTGTAATTTCAGATAAATAGCGAATTCTGTGAGGTGGAATAATATATATTTTTTCACTCATCTCATCGGTAACAGCAAAATCAGATTTTAAATCGGCACCTGTTTTTTCAGCTAATTTATTTATTACTGATTTATATAATTTATTCATGCCAGGATCATTGAACTGAGAAGCAATAGTTCCATAAACAGGGATAGCAGCGTCATCGATGTCCCATAATTGATGGTTGCGCTTATATTGTTTTTTTACATCACGCAGTGCATCCAAAGCACCTCTTTTATCAAATTTATTTAATGCAATGATGTCAGCAAAATCTAACATGTCAATTTTTTCAAGTTGTGTAGCAGCACCAAATTCAGGGGTCATCACATATAAACTCAAATCACTATGTTCAGTAATTTCAGTATCACTTTGACCGATGCCTGATGTTTCTAAAATTACTAAATCATAATTTGCTGCCTTCACTATTTCAATGGTCTCTTTTACATATTTAGATAAGGCTAAATTACTTTGACGAGTAGCTAATGAGCGCATGTATACGCGTTCATTATTAATGGAATTCATACGAATACGGTCGCCAAGGAGCGCGCCGCCAGTTTTCCGTTTCGAAGGATCCACCGAGATAATAGCTATTGTCTTATGTTTAAAATCAATTAAAAACCTACGCACTAGTTCATCCACTAAGCTAGATTTTCCAGAACCACCTGTTCCTGTTATTCCTAGTACAGGAGGTTCCCCATTTTTTGTAGTAGAATTAGAGCTAAGCTTCTTTGAAAATATTTTCGCTGCAATTTTAGAATACTCTAGCGGCATATTTTCTGCAAAAGAAATTAACTGCCCTATTGTTTTCCAATCTTTTGTATTTAGAGGGTTTTCCGAATTATTAATTAAGCTGCTTAACTGCTCATTTACTTCCTTCTCATATTTATTAGTCCTATCGCATTTCTTCAACATATCATTAATCATACCTTGCAATCCCATTTCTCTTCCATCATCGGGAGAATAAATACGAGTGATGCCATAGGCATGCAGCGCCTCAATTTCGGTGGGTAAAATAGTGCCGCCGCCACCACCAAAAATTTTAATATGTGAGCAATTTTTCTCTCTAAGGAGATCAAACATATATTTAAAAAATTCATTATGACCACCCTGGTAGGAGGTAAGTGCAATTGCACTAGCATCCTCTTGAATGGCGCAATCCACAATTTCCTTAGCACTACGGTCGTGACCAAGGTGAATAACTTCAGCACCGCTAGACTGAATAATTCTGCGCATAATATTAATTGCTGCGTCATGTCCATCAAATAAAGATGCTGCTGTAACAATTCTTATTTTATTTTGCGCCTTATAAGGTTCTTCTTTTGTCATTTTCAATAAAAATGTTTTGTTTGGTATAATATACAAATATAATAAAATGAAATCAGCTTATTTTAACAAATGGGACTTCTTTCTTAGCTAGTTTGTAATATTCCCATTTTCTTATTTTCTACTTAGCTTTTAATTCATTTTATCAATTTTAAATTAGAAGATTTTCTAATTTTTATTTAATTGCCTTCATAGGTAAAGAAATTAAAAATGTAAAAATTATTTAGTTCAAAAAAGTTAAACTATACGATTATTTTCAAATCGAAATTTCCATCAAATTTTAATATTCCATTTACTTTTATTTCATTCATAAAAAATCCATTTATTAAAGCTGTTTCACCATTTTTTATTAAGGATTGAATATTTTTAGCGCTTAATTTTTTTTTCATAAATTGAAATGGTAATCGAAAGGAGCACCCCATTTTCCAATCACCACATCCGTAAGCATTATTACCCTTTATGATGTTTGATTTTTTACATTTGGGACAGCTAAGTAATTTATTATCTTCAGCTTCATCTTTTTGAATGGGTTTAATTTTATGATCTTCGGAATCAATTTTTTTAAAATCGATATTAAATAAAGAATTTAGTTGCAGCGTGCCATCAATCTTAATTCCATCTTTGGAAAAGCCTTTTATAATATTAGTTTTACCTTTTTCAATTAACAATAATATTTGATTATCGTTTAATTTTTTTTCCATCACGGTAAATGAAATTTTAAAATCGCATCCATTTTTATAACTGCTACAACCAAAAGCAGTTTTACCCTTCAATATATTTCCGTTTTTACATTTTGGACATTTAACTATTTCAGATTTTTTTGGTTTTAAATTTGTTTCTGCACTAGCAATAGCAATTCGTTTATAACTTTCGCCACTCACTTGGGTAACCATATCACCCACCATTATTTTCATCTCCTGTATAAAATCTTCTGCCTGATAGGCTTTTTTTTCTATCTGCCTTAGTTTATATTCCCAATTACCTGTTAACTCAGCCGATTTTAATAATTCATTATTTATTACTCCTATTAGCTCCATACCAGTAGCGGTAGGAATAATATTTTTACGTTCCCTACGGATATAATCTCTACGAAACAAGGTTTCAATTATTGCTGCCCTGGTTGATGGTCGACCAATTCCATTGTCCTTCATAACTTCCCTTAGTTCCTCGTCATCTATTTGTTTACCAGCTGATTCCATAGCACGTAAAAGTGTAGCCTCCGTATATGCTTTAGGTGCTGAAGTTTTACCTTTTGCTAAAAAAGCTTTGTGTGCGCCTGTTTCGCCTTTAATAAAAATAGGTAACAGCTGTGCCTCATCAGCTTCATCCTCGGCACGGGAGTCTTTATTGTATACAATTCGCCAACCTAAGTCTAAAATTTGTTTACCTAAAACTTTAAATTCAATTTTATTAACGCTGGCTAATACAATAGTATTTGAAACTTCGCAATCGTGATAAAAGGCTGCAATGAATCGTTTTGCAATAACATCATAAACCAGTGCCTCATTACCAAAAAGCCCATTTGCTACTATATTAGTTGGGATTATGGCATGATGGTCAGTAATTTTTTTATCATCAAATATCCTATTTGATTTACGGATAGGTGAACTTAACAATGGTTTTACTAATTGATCATAGCCGACCATGCTTTTTAAAATATTTGAAATTTTAGGGTAAACATCATTGGGCAAATAGTTAGTATCAACACGTGGATAGGTTACTAATTTTTTTTCGTATAAAGTTTGAATAATTTTTAAAGTATCTTCAGCAGAGTAGCCAAATTTTTTATTGCACTCTACTTGTAATGAAGTTAAATCAAATAACCTAGGTGCTGTTTCTTTACTTTTTTTAGTTTCAATAGAAATAATCTCCAAAGCTGCGTTTTTTATTGATGCCAAAATATTTTCTGCTTCAATAATATTTTTTTCATAAAAACGGTCAATAGTAGCAATAAATACTATATCCCGATAAATCGTTTTTAACTCATAAAACACATTGGATATAAAATTATTTATTTCTATTTGACGGTTCACAATCATTGCTAATGTGGGTGTTTGAACCCTTCCAACCGATAAAACTTGTTTCCCATTGCCATATTTAATGGTAAATAACCGAGTTGCATTTATTCCTAATAACCAATCAGCAACAGCACGTGAATAGCCTGCATAATAAAGGCTGTCGTAATTTTTACCATCTTTTAACTTTTTGAAACCATCGCGAATAGCCTCTTCGGTAAGTGATGAAATCCACAATCGTTTAAGAGGCTTTTTGCAATTAGTTTTTGAAATAATCCAACGCTGAATTAACTCCCCTTCTTGCCCGGCATCACCGCAATTAATAATCTCTTCAGCATTTGCAAACAAAAAATTAATTGTATTAAATTGTTTTTCTATTCCTTTATTTTTTTTTAATTTTATCCCAAATTTTACTGGGAGAATAGGAAGCATATTTATATTCCATTCTCTGTATGCCGAATCATATTCATGCGGCTCTTTCAGCTCGCATAAATGCCCGAAGCTCCAGGTTACTTGGTAACCATTGCCTTCATAATAACCATCTTTTCTGCTATTTGCACCCAAAACATCCGCGATTTCTTTCGCAACACTTGGTTTTTCTGCAATGCAAACTTTCATAATTTATGTTTATAATTTCTCGAAAAAAAGATATTTTTTTCTCTTAAAATGTTCATGCAAATATAATACAATACAATCATAAGATAATATATCCTGCTACATAGTTTCTGAATAAATATCTTTAATCAATAATTTTTCTATTTTTGTTTATATATATATAAAATCACCATGAGTTTCAAAAGTTTATTCCGAAAAAAGTCATTAAGTTTAATTGTACAGCAAGAAAAACAAGGAGAATCTGTTATTCTCAACAAAGTATTATCTGTCAAAGATTTAACATTTTTTGGAATTGCTGCTATCATTGGTGGTGGGACCTTTAGTGCTATAGGCAATGCTTGTTTTTCTGGCGGTCCTGCTGTAATATTATTATATATAATTTGTGCTATTGCATGTGGTTTTACTGCATTGTGTTATGCCGAATTTGCTGTAAGAGTGCCTGTTTCAGGAAGCGCCTATACTTATGCTTATGTTTCTTTTGGTGAATTATTTGCATGGATAATTGGTTGGGCACTGCTTATGGAATACTCTATTGGCAATATTTACATTGCATTTTCCTGGAGCGGTTATTTTACTAATTTATTGGATGGCTTCGGCCTGCATCTTCCAGAATGGTTAACTATTAATTATAGGGCGGCGCATACGGCATTTTTAAATGCAGCAAAAGATCCAGTTCAAAAAGTAGGGGAGGGCTTGATAGCTTGGAATAATGCTCCGCAATTTATTGGTTTACGAATAATTTTTGATCTTCCTGCCGTATTGATAAATATATTTATTACATGGTTAGTTTACAAAGGAACCAAAGAGTCTAAAAATATAAGTAATATAATGGTTATGATTAAATTAGCTGTTATTCTATTAATTATTATTGTTGGGCTTTTTTATGTTGATATTGAAAATTGGGTTCCTTTTATGCCTAATGGCTTTGGAGGTGTTATGGCAGGAGTTTCGGCTGTGTTTTTTGCATACATTGGTTTTGATGCAGTTTCTACCCTTGCTGAGGATTGTAAAAACCCTCAACGTGATTTGCCTCGTGGGATGATTTATTCTCTTATAATTTGTACTGTAATTTATATTGTTTTAGCACTTGTTCTTACTGGTATGGTATCCTATTCACTATTAAGTGTTACTGATCCCCTTGCCGAAATATTTAAAATAAAGGAAGTGAAATGGATGATTTTTATTGTTTCTATTGCAGCAGTGGTTGCCATGACCAGTGTTCTAATTGTTTTTCAGATGGGGCAACCCAGGATATGGATGACAATGAGTAGAGATGGTCTTCTACCAAAACGATTTTCCTCCATACATCCAAAATATAAAACCCCTGGATTTGCCACTATTATTACAGGATTTGTAGTGGGTATCCCTATGTTTTTTACTGATGAGAATTTTATTCTTGACTTTACAAGTATCGGAACATTATTTGCATTTGTGCTAGTTTGCGGTGGAGTATTAATGCTGCCCCAGCGCATTAAGGATGAAAATAACATTGCAACTATAGGTAAATTTTACTTGCCCTATATAAATGCCAAATGGATATTTCCCTCAATAGTAATATTTGCATTCTTTTCAATACAATTTTTTATTCCTGATTTTTTTATTTCTAAACTCTCTTTCGCCTCTGATGCTATAGCAGCTAATATTCCAATGCTTGTATTTTTTATTTTATGCGTTATTATGAGCATTTTATCTTTCACTAAAAATTTATCACTTATTCCTGTTTTAGGGTTAATTTCTTGTTGTTATCTTCTTACTGGAATGGCGGTA
The DNA here is from genome assembly GCA_945865315.1 of Chitinophaga pinensis. Taxonomy (GTDB): domain Bacteria; phylum Bacteroidota; class Bacteroidia; order 2-12-FULL-35-15; family 2-12-FULL-35-15; genus 2-12-FULL-35-15. The sequence continues at coordinate 20,354 of CAMBDK010000019.1, forward strand.
TCAAATTGGATTTGGTTTTCTATTTGGCTTGCAATTGGCTTGGCTGTTTACTTTTTATATAGCTATAAAAATAGTAAGCTGGCAATTAAATAAGACATTAAGTAAAACTTTCAAAATAATTTCGACAAAACAGCTATATTAATAAAAATAAATGATTTCATTTTTTTGCAAAAAAAACATGCTTATTAAAACGCGCTTGAGGAATGAACAAACATAATGAAGGGTTGCAGGTGGGAAGGATTTTTTTATCAAGACAAAAGAAAAACACACAGTTTTTGAATCATTTAATTTGCGGATTTATTTCGAAAACTTCGTTAAGCTAATGTTAATTAATGCTTATTACTTGGAGCAATTGAAGGTAATACTTTTTAAATAGCTATTTTTAAAAAAAATAAAAATTCAAAAAATCATAATTTAGCATTAATTTATATTCAAAAAAACATCTCATTTTCTTAATTTCATTTATAAAAACAATATTTTAAAATAATGCCAAAAATATCTTATAAAGGTAACAAAATGCCTTCTTCTCCAATACGCAAGCTCGTTCCATTTGCTGAAGCCGCTAAAAAACTTGGTAGAAAAATTTATCATCTCAATATTGGACAGCCCGATATAGAAACGCCAAAAATTATGTTAGATGCAATTAAAAATGCAGATATTAATGTTTTGGAATATTCACATTCGGCAGGGTTTGAATCGTATCGAAAAAAATTAGCCAATTATTATAAGAGTTTTAATATTAATATAGATTCTAGTGAAATTATTATTACTACTGGTGGTTCTGAAGCTATTCAAATTGCTATTTTGGCTTGCTTTAATCCAGGAGACGAAATAATTGTTCCCGAGCCATTTTATGCAAATTATAATGGCTTTGCTTGCGCTGCTGATGTAATAATAAAGCCTGTAAAATCTTATATCGAGACAGGATTTGCATTGCCTGTAATTTCTGAATTTGAAAAATTAATTACGCCAAAAACAAAAGGGATAATGATTTGTAATCCTGGAAATCCTACAGGATATTTATATTCAAAGGAGGAACTTAATTTATTGAAAGAATTGGTAATAAAGTACGATTTGTTTTTGCTGTCGGATGAAGTATATAGAGAATTTTGTTACGATGGTAAAGAATATATTTCGGTGATGCATTTGAATGATTTAAATGAAAATGTAATTTTATTAGACTCTATTTCAAAACGATATAGTGCTTGCGGAGCAAGAATTGGAGCGATGATTTCTAAAAATAAAGAAGTTATGAATGCTGCTATGAAATTTGCACAAGCAAGATTAAGCCCCCCTACCTTCGGACAAATAGGAGCAGAGGCTGCTTTAAATACTCCTAAAGAATACTTTGTTAAAGTACAAAAAGAATATGTAGAACGAAGAGATTTTATTATTGATGCTTTAAATAAAATGGAAGGTGTATTTTGTCCTAAACCAAGTGGCGCCTTCTATTGTATTGCACGTTTGCCAATTGATAATTCTGATAAATTTTGTCAATGGTTACTCGAATCTTTTGAATATAATGGTGAAACTTTAATGTTAGCTCCTGCAACTGGATTTTATTCAACTCCCGGTTCTGGCATCAATGAAGTTAGGTTAGCCTATGTATTAAACGTGGAAGATTTGAAAAAAGCAATGCTATGTTTAGAAAAAGCATTGAAAGTGTATCCTGGAAGGACATTGTAAATATTGAAATTTAATCTTCAATATATTTTAAAAACAGAATAAAGTTTACTTTTATCGGCTCTCTGCTTCCGTGTCATTTATATTCCTTAATGACTATTATTAAAATATTATTATGCATACGCATCTTCCATTTATAGAGCAATTGAAAAGACGTTTTCAGAAACCTTTACCCGGAGAAAGTACTCAATTTCTGATGGCACCATTTTCACGTCAGCGAATTCATCAAATTGATCCTGAAAATTATAGTCCCCAAAAGAGCGCTGTTTTAATATTGTTATATCCAATAAAAAATAGCATATATACATTACTTATTCAAAGGCCCTTATATGATGGAGTACATAGTGGCCAAGTAGCCTTCCCTGGTGGTAGGTTTGAAGAATCCGATATCAACTTAAAAACTACCGCTTTGCGTGAAGCATATGAGGAAGTAGGTATTCCTATTAAGGAGGTTGAAATTATTGGTCAGCTTACAGATTTATACATTCCTCCCAGTAACTTTTTGGTAACACCTTTTATAGGGTATGTAAACTTACAACCCGATTTTATTTTAGAGAAAAAGGAGGTTGAAAAAATTATACCTGTCGATTTATTTAGTTTAAATGATATTGGGATTAAATTCGAAAAAATAATAACACATAGCAGCGGAAATAATATAAAAACTCCCTTTTATGATATTGATGGCTTAACAGTATGGGGAGCAACAGCAATGATAATTAGTGAACTAAATGTAATTGTTAAGGAATCTAAACAGGATGGTTTTTAGAATTAAATACTTGTAAATGATTAGACATTATATAAGTTAGGTCGTTAAGCTAAATCATCCGCAATTATCGACAAGCCTCGAAATGGCTGCGCGCATGCTCATTTTGAGGCTTGTCGAGAAAAATTTGTAAGAATAACATTTTTCTTTTTTTATTTTACCCAACAATCTCCTTTAAATTTTTTTTGATCGTATTTGCCAATTCATCTGTAGGTAGATCATTTCTTTCGGTACCAAAAGGATCTTCAATCTCTTCGGCAAGCAATTCCAAGCTGCCAAAGGCATAAAACACAAATAGTACTGTTGGAATAGTAGCCCATTTCAGGTCATGAACTAAACCCAAAGGAAGTGTAATAATGTATAAAAAAATGATGCGTTTAATGAAAGAGCTATAAGAATAGGGTATCGGTGTGTTTTTTATTCGCTCACAGGCACCGGCAATATTGGTGAAAGATCGTAATTCTTCATTCAACACAAGTAGCTTTTCTTCAGAAATTAATTTTTGTTTAACTAATTCGTCTACTTCAATATATAGTTGCAGCGCAATTTTATTGGGCGTGTGGTTTATATATTTTAGATCAATTATATGAAGGTTTGGATGCTCTTCTAATTCATCTTCTTTAAAGCCGCCTCTTAAATGATTTTTTAAAGCGAAGGCGTAATTGCTAATTAATATTCTGACATTGTTTTTTAATTTCTTTTGGTCATCAGGTAAAAAAGCATTGATCTTTAACATTAAATTTCTGCTGTTATTTACGAGGTCGCCCCATAATTTCCGACCTTCCCACCATCGGTCATAAGCAGTATTGGTTCTGAATACCAGCAGCAACGAGATTACAAATCCCAATAATGAATGCATTACTGTCGTACTTCTAAAAGTTACTAGATCCAGCTCAACATCCACATAACATAAAATAGAAGATAGAACTGTAAGCCCTCCCATGGCAGGCATAAGCAACCTAAATGTATCACTTTTGTGAAAATTAAAAATAAGACTGAACCAGTCTTTCGGGTTGTATGCTTGCATATTTATTTTACTATTTTAAAATTTGTAACTGATTATTATTGCTGTTCAAGAATTTCATATATTTTCACCATCGACAAAGTATCCAATTTACAATATTCCAATAAATTTTCTTTTGTTTCTATAATTTTAAATAAATCTGTTTCTGTTTGCAAGGCTTCAAAAGCAATCATTGCAATACTTCCACTAGAAATTTTTAAATTTGTATAACTTAATGTTGGAATTAATGCATGTAATATATTTTTTATTGAATGTGAGTTTTTCATTGCCGGATGATAATAACTCCTGTTCTGAAAAGGTATCATAAGGTCAACAATTCTCAATAATAGTAAATCAATTTGGGCGGCATGTTCTGGAAATTGTTTTTTCAGACTGTTCAATATATTTCTCTCCATTAGCGCATCATACACTATGATTGACCCTTTATTTTCGATATGATTTAATAAATTTTCAAGGAAATGTTTCCTTGGATCTGATCCTTGTTCAGCTAAAAAATAAAAATGCTCTTCCCTTGTTTCTTTACTTTTTTTATAATGCAATGAATATTGAAATGGTATGTGCTGATAAGGTTTCGTCTCATTATAAAGAGGAATAGCTGGCATAAAACTTTCAAAATCCATAAAATATAAAGGATATTCAATTTTTTCGATAAAAGTTTTTATAGCAGCAATATCAATCCGCGGTGTGCCATTCTTAAATGATTGTATGTGAATATTCGCATTTTTATCCAATAAATTATTATCTGGAATTTCCGCTATTGTTTTAATACCTTGATTATATAAAATAAATAGGTCTTTCTTTTGGATTCCCATTATTTCAAAAATCGAATTTTTAGGTGCTTTTTTCCAGCAAGTACCCATAAAATCACAATTGTATGGGCTAAAGCAATGTTCACCAATATTGACTTCAGGCATATTTAAATTTTCAACTACTAGTTTTGAAAGCATTACTTTTTCACCTACTAACAATTGATTTTGAAGTGCTTCTTTTTTTACTGAATTGATAGAAAAAAAGTCATCTAATTTTATAGCTCCCTGCTTAATATATTGATTGTTGATTGTAATAATTGAAATATCTTCCAGTGGAATTCCTGAATTAGTAATAACCCAATATTGAAGCGAAGCATCTAGCAAATAGGATTGCGAAATTTTAGTTGAGCTTTTTACCTCATATGCAAACCACTGATTTTGTATTTTGGAATTTTGATTGCCCTCATTGGGAAGTGTATTTTCTATTGCCTCCTTACTAGGTTTTTTTACTAAAACATCAATTATTGAGAGTACTTGCTCAAATTGAAACGCGGCTTCGTATATTATCTCTACCCCTTCATTTATTAATTGCTGTGTTTTATTTACAGCAGAAATATAATCATAATGTTTTTGAGGTGTTGCATTAATGCCACCAGGAAAAAGCTTTTGAGCTATTGTACCTACATTATTTCCTCTACTGAAAATTGCCTTTTGTTCGGCTGAAATAGGGTCACGCTTTTGTATAAAATTTTTATACAAATATAATGATTTAGGACATTGAAGTCCACGCATAAATGTCGACTTACTTAATATATGTTTTTCCAATTTTAAATGCCTTTCAGATTCCTTGAATACAGCTGTATGAGAATTTTATTATTAGTAAATAATTATAAGGAAAAAATAGAAAATACTTCCATAAATTTTGTAAGCCCATCTAATTAGTGTCTGTCCATAAAGTCGAGAGTCTGAACTATAATGTTCGAGTTCGAGGCTTTCGCAGTTTTGAAAATCAGGAGTTTACATTGGTAAATGACTGATTTTCAAAACAAGAATAACGAAGAAATCGGACATTATAGACAGACTCTAATTATTTAATTTATTTAGAATTCGCGTTTAATGTCCCATTGCTCAAGATAATCAGCAACTCTGCGCACAAACTGTCCGCCCAATGAACCATCAACAACCCTATGATCATAAGAGTGTGAAAGGTACATAAAATGTCGAATGCCAATTAAATCGCCCGATTCAGTTTCAATTACAGCAGGCTTTTTCTTGATAACACCTACTGCTAATATTGCAACTTGAGGTTGGTTAATAATGGGTGTTCCCATAACATTACCAAATGACCCTACATTAGAAATAGTATAAGTTCCTCCTTGAATATCATCGGGTGAAAGTTTACCATTACGAGCACGATTGGCCAAATTATTCACTTGTTTAGTAAGTCCTACTAAATTTAATGTATCTGCATTTTTTATTACAGGAACAATTAGGTTACCTGATGGCAAAGCTGTTGCCATTCCTATATTGATATTTTTGCGTTTGATGATTTTTGTGCCATCTAAAGAAATATTTATCATCGGGAAATCCTTTATAGCTTTAGCTAAGGCTTCAATGAAAATTGGCGTAAAAGTTAGTTTTTCACCTTCTCGTTTTTCAAATTCTTTTTTTACTCTTTCTCTCCAAAGCACTACGTTGGTAACATCCGCTTCAACAAATGATGTAACATGAGCCGATGTATGTTTGCTCATTACCATGTGATCGGAAATTAGTTTACGCATCCTGTCCATTTCAATTACTTCATCACCTGCACTTAAACTAATTGCTGGTTTTACTGGACTTGATTCTTTGGTAGTACTATTTACTGTTGCAACAGGTGGACTTGTAATTTTTTCTACTGCTATTTTCCCTTTGTTAGGTATGTATGCTAAAATATCGTTCTTTGTTATTCGTCCGTTAGCTCCTGTCCCATTGATTGATTCCAATTCAGCAGTTGAAATGCGCTCTTCTTTAGCAATATTTCTAACCAGTGGTGACAAAAACTTTCCTGAGGATAAATTTCTTTCTATTTCCTTGGATTCTTGAATTGTGTTATCAATCAAAATTTCTTCTGGTTTGTTCGAATTAATAGGAAGGTTGTTTTCACTTACTGCAAGCGTGTGGTTATTATTAGGTAATTTTTTCTCAGAAGGCTTTTCTTTAAATTCTTCAATAGAAATCGCTACTGGTGAAACTACTGGTGAATCATTTGTGTCGGTTGATATAATTGCAATTGGGCTACCTACTTGAACAATATCTCCTTCGTTATATAAACGTTTAATGAGCGTTCCTGAAACAGTTGATGGAATTTCGGTATCAACTTTATCAGTTGCAATTTCTAAAACTGTTTCCTCGGCAGCAATTTTGTCGCCTTCATTTTTTAACCATTTAATAATAGTTGCCTCAGCAACACTTTCGCCCATTTTAGGCATAATCAAATCTACTTGTGCCATTCGATTTTAATAAAATAAGTATAAATAAATAAGGATGTGCTTTTTTAAACCTTTTACAAATTTAATCTAATATTTTAGATTTAGCATGTTCGATTATTGCTTGTAAACTATGATAAATATAATTCTAAACAATAACATAAAAATATTCTAGTATAATTGGTTTTAATTGGACATTTAATAATTAAATAAATAGTGATTTTTATATATAATTATAGTATGCAATAAAATTAAATAATATGAAAAATATTATCTACACCAATTGTTCGCTCAACATTATACCCTTCGGCATATTCAAATCCAGATTCCCTTCCAAAAACCTTCATCCTTCCTAATACTAAATCAAAAAAACTTTCTTTTGAAATAGGCGATTCTGGCTCAGTTGAGTTGGGGTCGTAAAACTGAGATTTGAACGATTTAATAGCCTCCATCTTTTTTTGTACAACATTAGTTATATCCACAACAAAATCTGGTTTTAAATGTCTATCCTGAATATAATGATATATAGCCTTTGGTCTCCAAGCTTTTTGTTCTATAGAGTTTAGTTCCGTAGTAATTCGCAATAGCCCGCTGTAATAACAAGCTTCCGAAACTAATGCAGCTGCTCTAGCATGATCTGGGTGGCGATCATTTTTAGCATTGCAAAGTATTATTTCGGGTTGATATTCCCGTATTTTTTTTATTAATATTAGTTGATGTTCTTTATCATTTTTAAAAAAACCATCGGCCATTTTTAAATTATCACGAACTGTAATGCCTAAAATTTCTGCTGCGTTATTGGCCTCTTTTAGTCGCAATTCACCGCTCCCTCTCGTTCCTAATTCACCACAAGTTAAATCTATAATTCCACATTTTTTACCGTAAGAAATATGTTTTAATAATGTTCCAGCACAGGATAACTCAATATCATCAGGGTGCGCTCCTATAGCAAGTATATCTAACTTCATAAATTTAGAGTATCAATATTTTTATTGAAATATAGAATTGTTTTTTTACAATTTATTTTACTTTTTTTTTAGCCAAGTAATAATTTTTTCACAATTAGGACTTTCACTGGAATAGGCTATATCTATCAAACTACCATTGCTATCAATCAAATATTTTTGAAAATTCCATTTTACATCTGAATCCATTTTACCATTATTTTCTTTTTTAGTTAGCCATTGGTAAACAGCATCCATATCTTTTCCTTTCACCGATATTTTTTCCATTATTTGAAAAGTAACACCATAATTTTTGGAACAAAATTCTCTTATTTCCAAATTCGTTCCTGGGTCTTGGTGAAAAAAATCATTAGAAGGGAAGCCTAATATTACAAAATTATCGTCTTTATATGTTTTATATAATTGCTCTAAATCTTTAAATTGTGGCGTATAACCGCATTTAGAGGCAGTATTAACTATCAATACTTTCTTACCTTTTAGCTTAGAAAAACTATATTCATTGCCTTCTGTAGTTTTGGCTTTTAATTCGTAGAATGATTTTTGTGCCTTAGCCATGCTTACAATTAAAGTGAAAAGGATAATTAATAAAAAGTTGATTTTTGTATTCATAATTTTATTTGAGCTTTAATTTGAGATTATAACTTATTAATTGTATTGTTGAAAGTTCTTACAAATGTACAAAAAAGTATAAGTTCAAGAGATTAAACAAAATAAATTCGATATTTTTAATATTTATCAAATAGAGCCTTAACTTTACAAACGGCATTAAAATATTTTTTTCAATTTTAATAGCTTTTTTTTTAACAAAAATCTTGTAATAAGCATATCTTTCAAAATAATTTCGACAAAACAGATAAATTAATAAAAACAGATGATTTCTTTATTTTTACAAAAATATCCTTATGAAAACGCGCGTGAGGAATGAACAAACGCCATGTAGGGTTGCAGGTGGGGAGGTATCGTTTGTTTTTGATTTTTTGTTTCTTTTGTATCAAGACAAAAGAAAAACACACAGTTTTTGAACCAATTAATTTGCGGATTTATTTTGAAAACTTCACTAATTCATTTTCTCTTTATAAAATATACATACAATCGAAAATTTTAATAAAAACAAATTTATGTTATTTCATCAGATAAAATGCCTTGTTGCAAAAGAAATTAAACTCGAAATACGAAATAAATATGCTTTAGGAGGTATTTTATTATATGTAGTTTCTACAATATTTGTAAGTTATTTGTCTTTTAAAAAAGTAATCAATCCATCTACTTGGAACGCATTGTTTTGGATAATTTTACTTTTTGCGTCGATCAATGGGGTGGCAAAAAGTTTTTTAATTGAAACAAAGGGGAAACTTATTTATCTGTATACATTAGTTAGCCCACAGGCTGTTATACTCTCTAAAATTATATATAATTTATTGTTACTCATTGTATTATCTGGCTTGTGTTTATTAGTATACTCCATTTTTATAGGAAATATTATTCAGGATTTATCCTTGTTTTTACTTACCTTATTTTTAGGAAGTATGGGGTTTTCATCAATTTTAACAATGGTTTCAGCAATATCTTCAAAAACAAACAATAATTTTACATTAATGGCAATTTTAAGTTTTCCTCTTTTAATTCCGCTGTTAATGGTTTTAATTAAACTTTCAAGAAATGCAATTGATGGTTTGGAAAATTGGGATATAAATTTTCTATTGGTTTTAATGTTTTTAAATGTTATAATTATAGCCCTATCTTATATATTATTTCGTTACCTTTGGCGGGATTAAAAAGTAGCTGTTTTATATTCTCTTATTTTGAATTAATATAATAGTAGTAGTTAAAAGCACCAATAATTTATTAGTGAACAATTACCAACAAGATAGTAGTATTGAAGATAAGAAATCCTACCCATCCATTAGGTTAGATATATTTTCAAATTGGTGGAAAATAATTTCCATATTGCTAGTATTATATAGCATCATAGCAGGATTGCTTATTAAAGTTCCTGCCCAGCCTATTCTTCATGAAACTATCCGGAATTTATTTTTCCATGTGCCCATGTGGTTTAGCATGATGACTATTCTTTTCGTTTCCTTATGGCACAGCATTAAATTCCTAAGAAATTCAAATGTTTCAAGTGATATAATGGCTTCACAAGCTGCAAGTACCGGAATGTTAGTAGGCGCATTAGGCCTCATTACAGGTTCTATATGGGCGAAATATACATGGGGCGCTTGGTGGGTAGCCGATACAAAGTTAAATGGTGCAGCCATTACCATGCTTATTTATTTGGCATATTTTATTTTACGTGGCTCTATTGATGATATGGAGAAACGTGCTCGCATTGCAGCAGTTTATAACATATTTGCATATATTATGCTAATTGTTTTTTTAATGATATTACCACGTATGAGCGATTCCCTGCACCCAGGGAATGGTGGTAATCCCGGTTTTAACGCTTATGATTTAGATAGAAATATGCGTTTTGTTTTTTATCCTGCTGTAATTGGTTGGATTTTATTAACAGTATGGATTTTTACTCTAAAAGTTCGGCTTGAAAAAATAACTCAAAAAATATTGAAAAATGAATAATATATTTAAAAAGTCACTAATGTTTTCAGGTAGCCTATTTTTATCTGTGTGTGCTATGGCTCAAGAAAAATGTGAAAGAATTGAAATGGCCGATTCTTTATATCAATCAGGTAAAATATATGTTGTTGTGGCTGTTCTTTCTATCATATTTATTGGCATAATTGCATATTTAATTTTGCTGGATAATAAAATTACTAAACTTGAGAAAGAAATAAAAAATAATTAACTGTTTTGTCTTTCATATTTTCAAAATTTTTATTTGAAATTTATAAATTGAAATTTAATTTTAGCAATAAAAAATCAAAATGAAAAAACTACACATTGTTGGTATTATAATTATTGCGGTTTCAATAGGGGCCATATTTACAACAATAAACAACACTAGTACCTATGCAAATTTTATTGAAGCGGCAAAAGATCCTGGGAACGAATTTCATATTGTTGGTAAATTAAATAAAGAAAAAGAAGCTGTTTATGAACCTAAATTGGATGCGAATCTATTTACTTTTTATATGATAGATAATAAAGGCGAAGAGCGTAAAGTTATTTTACATAAAAATAAACCTCAAGATTTTGAACGCTCCGAACAAATAGTAATAATTGGTAAAATGACTGGTGAAGTATTTACTGCTTCTGATATTTTAATGAAGTGTCCATCAAAATATAACGATGGCAAACCACAGAGTACTGCTTTTATTATTTTTCAGTTTCATAAAATGCAAACACATAGTAGCATTAATAAATGCTAGCAAGCTGCTTATATCAATAATATTAAAAAATATTTGTTCTCTGATTTTAAATAAATAATATGGAATATATTTCTGAGCATTTATTGATTGGGAAAGTTGGAAATTTTTTCGTAATTCTTTCTTTTGTTTTTGCATTATTAGCAAGTTTAAGTTATTTTTTCGCTGCCCGTGATAATGATGAAGCACCCTCCTGGAAGAAAATTGCCCGTATTTCTTTTCAGCTGCATGGCTTATCTGTTATTGGAATTGTAGTTACATTATTTATCATGCTTCAAAATCACTATTTTGAATATGAATATGTATGGCACCATAGCAATAAAGAAATGCCCATGCGTTATATATTATCTTGTTTTTGGGAGGGACAAGAGGGGAGCTTTTTATTATGGACCTTTTGGCATGTTATTCTTGGTTTTGTTTTGCAACGCACTTCAAAAATATGGGAAGCTCCTGTAATGGCCACTATTTCGCTTGTACAGGTGTTCTTAGCTTCCATGTTATTGGGGATTTATGTTTTTGAATACCGCATTGGTAGTAATCCTTTTACTGTTTTACTTCGAGAACACCCTGATTTTGCTAAGATTCCACTTTTCGATAATCCTAATTATTTAGAAAAACTAGATGGTAGGGGATTAAATCCATTGCTTCAAAATTATTGGATGACCATTCATCCTCCTACCTTGTTTTTAGGTTTTGCATTAACAGTTGTTCCTTTTGCCTATGCTATTGCTGGTTTGTGGAAAAAAAAATACAATGAATGGCTTAAACCTGCTTTACCTTGGACTTATTTCGGTGTAATGGTTTTAGGTACGGGAATTTTAATGGGTGGGGCTTGGGCTTATGAAGCATTAAGTTTTGGTGGATTTTGGGCTTGGGATCCTGTTGAAAACGCTTCACTGGTGCCATGGTTAACTTTAGTTGGTGCTGCTCATGTTATGCTTATTAGTCAAAATAACCCCGCCTCCTTATTCATTACTTTTCTATTGTCTATAGTAAGTTTCATCCTGATTTTATATGCTACATTCCTTACTAGAAGCGGTATTTTAGGTGATTCGTCAGTACACGCTTTTACAGATCTAGGTATGTCAGGCCAATTATTGATTTATCTGTTTTCATTTTTGTTATTGGGTATTATTTTAATTGCAATTAATTGGAAAAATTTCCCTAAACAAAAGGAAGAGGAAGGGGTTTGGTCTCGCGAATTTTGGATGTTTATTGGCGCTGTTGTATTGCTATTATCCTCTTTTCAGATAATGTTTTATACCTCCATGCCGGTTTGGAATAAATTATTCAATTTGAACAAAGCTCCTGCAAAGGACGTAATTGGTTTTTATAATAATTGGCAGTTACCTTTCGCATTTTTAGTAACCTTATTAATTGCGGTTGGTCAATATTTTAAATACAAAAATACGGATATTAAAATTTTTATAAGAAAAATTTCATTTTCATTTATTTTCGCCTTATTAATTTCTATTATAGTTGCTTATTTTTTAAATTTCGATAACCTGTTTTTTTCTTTATTACTTTTCTCCTCCATTTTTGCTGTCGTAGCAAATGCCGATTATATGCTTCGGATATTAAAAGGAAATGTGAAAAAAGCTGGCGCTTCAATAGCCCATATAGGCTTTGCATTGATTTTACTTGGGGCATTAATTTCTACTTCTAAAAAAGATATTATTTCCCAAAATACATCTGGCAAAAGTTTGGAAAGTTTAGGAGAAAAAATTTCGAATAATGATAATATTTTATTAACTCAAGGGGATACCTTGCAAATGGGGAAGTATTTTGTAACCTATATTGGCAAAAGATTTGAAGGTATTAATGTTTATTTTGATGTGATTTATTTCACTAAAAATAAAATGGGAAAATTAGAGAAATCATTTTCATTGGCGCCACTTGTTCAAACTAACCCACGAATGGGAAATGTGGCAGAACCAGATACAAGACATTTTTTTACTTTTGATGTTTATACCCATGTAACTTATGCTGACTTAGCTAGTTTAAAAGTGAAAACTGATGAATCTATTGATGAATACGCCCCCGCTAAAAATAATATTATTAAACAAGGGGATACAATTTATTCTTCCAATGCTATAATCATTTTTGATTCGCTTTCTACCCAATTCGATAAGAGTAACTTGAAAATAAATAAAGAGGATATAGCTGTAATGGCTAACCTTAGAGTACTTGATATTTTTAAAAAACATGCTGCTAAGCCAGTATTTGTTATACAAAATAATACTGTTCAACCTATCGCATCAACAATTGATGAACTTGGCTTGCAATTTACCTTCTGGAAAATAAATCCGAAAGATGGCAGTATTGAAATTTCATTACAGGAAAAAAAGGAAAATGTACGCGATTTTATTGTTATGCAAGCAATTATATTTCCTTATATCAATATCTTGTGGATGGGTTGTTTCATAATGGTTATAGGTACAGTATTAGCTATATTTGAAAGGATAAAAAGGAAATTTATTTAAATTAAATTAATGAATTTTTATGAAATGCTACAATAAATTCCTATCAATAATTAATTTATTTTCCCCATTTATTTATAATGAAAGTAGCTGCTGGTAAAATTGTTATTATTGGTGCTGGTAATGTTGCTACCCAGTTAGGAAAAGCATTAAAAAAAGCAAATTATACTATAA
>CAMBDK010000020.1 GCA_945865315.1 Chitinophaga pinensis
ACAAATCCAAAAAAAAAATAGCAGAAGGGCATTGCATAAAAATTTCCAATAAGTCAATAGTAATTTAAACTTTTTTTTATTTTTATTTTGTTAATAACTATTGCACCTAAAGTAATTTACATATATTTACACCATAATACCCGATAATACTGGATGTATAGAGATTATACATTTTTCGAATATAAAATACCGCATTTAATTAGAGATATAGAATGGAGAAAGCGTTTTTAAAAGTTTGGGATGGCTGCTTGGAAATAATTAAAGATAATGTTAGTTCTCAAAGTTTCAAAACTTGGTTCGAACCTATTAAACCAATAAAATTAAGTGCTAGTGTTTTGACAATTCAAGTACCTAGTCAGTTTTTTTATGAATGGTTAGAGGAACATTACATTACTTTATTAAAAAAAACCATAAAAAAGGAATTAGGAGTGGCAGGTCGTTTAGAGTATAGTATAATTATGGAAAATAATTATACTAATTCATCTAAGCCATATACTGTTAAAGTTCCTACGGGAAATAAAAAAGAATTGAAAAATCCATCTGTAGCAATGCCGATAGATTTAAATCAAAATACAATTCGTAATCCTTTTATTATTCCTGGGCTAAAAAAAGTAAATGTTGAATCACAACTAAATGTAAACTACACCTTTGAGAATTTAATTGAAGGGGACTGTAATCGTTTGGCTCGGTCTGCCGGTTTTGCTGTAGGCAATAAACCTGGTGGAACAGCATTTAACCCCTTATTAATATATGGAGGAGTAGGATTAGGGAAAACACATTTGGCCCATGCAATTGGAATTCAAATAAAAAGTGAATTTCCAAATAAAACTGTTCTTTACGTTTCATCTGAAAAATTCACCCAGCAGTATATTGATTCTGTTCGTAACAATAATCAAAATGATTTTGTTCATTTTTATCAGATGATTGATGTATTGTTAATTGATGATGTTCAGTACTTTGCAGGAAAAGAAAAAACCCAAGACGTATTTTTTCATATTTTTAATCATTTACATCAAACAGGCAAACAAATAGTTTTAACTGCAGATAAAGCGCCTGTAGATTTGCAAGGATTTGAAGTACGATTGCTTTCACGTTTTAAATGGGGATTGTCTGCTGATTTGCAAACGCCTGATTTAGAAACACGTATTGCAATTCTTGAAAAGAAAGTTTATTCTGATGGCATTGAGATACCAAAAGAGGTGCTTGAATATCTTGCATATAGTATTACAACAAATGTTCGTGAGTTAGAAGGCGCACTTATTTCCTTGCTTGCACAGTCATCCATGAACAGAAAAGTTATTACACTAGAACTTGCCAAACAGATGATTGACAAGTTCGTGAAAAACACTGCTCGTGAGGTATCAATAGATTATATTCAAAAAGTTGTATGCGATTATTTTGATATGCCAATTGAATTATTAAAATCAAAAACGCGTAAGCGTGAAGTAGTTCAAGCACGTCAAATATCCATGTATTTCGCTAAGAGTATGACTAAGTCGTCCCTATCAACAATTGGTTTGCATTCAGGTGGGAAAGATCATGCTACAGTGCTTCATGCATGCCGAACGGTTAACAATTTAATAGATACTGATAAGCGATTTAAAGTTTATATTGATGAACTTCATAAAAAAATAACTATCCTGTAATATATTTTTAAAAATAAAAAAACAGCTATTTCAGTTTTTGAAAGGCTGTTTTTTTATTTCTTAACAATTGGTAATTCAATTTTTTTATAACAATTGATGTTGTAAAAAGATAAAATTAAAAGCGGCCGCACAAGTGTGGCCGATATTTTTTATGATACCTTGGCAACCAACTTTTAATACGTTTTTTCATATTAATAGTATATTTATTATACTTCATACTCTGTTTTTTTATTCTGTTAACTGCATTATCATCATTAAATAATAAAGTAGATTGCTCAATTTGCTCGATGGGCTGTGAATAGGATACTTCAAAACGCATGTGGAAAGCATTTTCCAATGTAGATTCAATATTTTGATTTTGTTGTAATTTTTGCTTAGCAGTAGGCGCTACTTTTGTCTGATAATAAGGATCTGTATTAATAAAATCGTGAGCACTATTTAACTGAACAGGATCGTCACCAATTATAGAAACTACAGAAGAGTTATATTCATCTGGTTTTTGAGCCATTAAATGCATGCTAATAATTAGCAGATAACTAAAATAATAGTATTTTATATTTATTTGAATCACCATATTACAATTTAAGTAAAAGAACAAAAAAATTTAATTAAAAACAAGTTCAAACTTAAAATATGTTCTTGCCTTTTTTTATTGCAGTATTTTTTAAAGCAGCTTAAAAAATAAACACTTTCCAACATTCTCTGATTTTATAATTACAATTTTTAAAAAGAACTTGAAAAACAGTTCAATTCTAATGTCCTATAAATAGAAATATTAATTTAATTATTTGCACCTTCAATGCTAATAAATTTGAGCTCGCAGATTTTATTTTATAAAGGTATATTAATCTAGTTACTATAAAAATAAGGGAATTACTAATCAAAAGAGTATTCAAAATTATTATCTTTACCTTATGACAACAATTATAATAATAGTTATTACCGTTATTGTTTCCATGATATCAATGGATAATTATGCATTAAAAAACAAATTGATGTTTAATGCATATATGATACATAAGCGAAAAGAATGGTACCGGTTTTTCTCAAATGGATTAATTCATGGCGACTGGATGCACCTTGCCTTTAACATGTTCTCTTTATATATATTTGGAGGAAGTGTAGAGGCTATGTATAAAGATACTGCTGTTTATGGCAGTAATGGTCTTTTATTTTTTATTCTTTTATATGTTGGAGGCTTGGTTATGTCCTCTATATATTCTTATGAAAAACACAAAGACAATATTTATTATAATGCTCTTGGAGCATCTGGAGCGGTTTCAGCGGTGATTTTCGCATTTATCATTTTAGCGCCAACACAAAAAATGATGTTACTAATATTGCCAATACCAATTCCCGCCTATATTTTCGGCTTATTATTTTTAGGAGTGGAATATTATATGGGGAAACGAGGACAAGGCCAAATAGGTCACGATGCGCATTTTTGGGGTGCAATATTCGGAATTACTTTCACCATTATTTTGAAACCTAGTTTAATTCAATTGTTCATTTTACAAATTACGGAATAGTTATTTTAGTATTTAGAAGCTATCAATTTTTTTATTTATTTATATTTCAAAAGCATAATGGTTTAGTGAAACTTTATTATTTTTAAAATGAACAAAGCAATATTTTTAGATAGAGATGGTGTAATAAATTCGGAGCGAGGGTATACCTATAAATTAGAAGATTTTTTAATATTGCCCGATTTAATAGAAACTTTACAATTGTTTCAACAGAAAGGCTATTTATTAATTGTTGTTTCTAATCAGAGTGGAATAGCAAAAGAGTTATATAAACAGAGCGATGTAGAATTATTACATAATTATTTGATTAATGAATTAAATAAGAATAATATCCGACTTTCAGAAATTTATTATTGCGTTCATCACCCTGATGTTTGCAATTGTATTTGTAGGAAGCCTGATTCTTTATTTATAGAAAAATCCTTAGCGCGATTTCAAATTGATGCAAGAAAATCTTATTTTATAGGAGATAAGGAGCGAGATGTGGAAGCCGCAGAAAAAGCAGGAGTAAAAGGTATTTTAATTGAAGCCAATAGTTCATTGAAAGCTGTTTTTAATTTTATAGAAACTTTACAAAATTCATCAATTTGATTATACAGCTGATGACATAAAACGATGGAGCAATTTATAAACCATAATGGAACTATTTTAGCGGCAGATCACCCCGTTTTTCTATATAATAATAGAGGATTTTGTTATGGAGATGCTATTTTTGAGACTATTCGTATTGCCAATCATAAACCACAATTTTTAAAAGAACATTTCCAACGTTTATTTTGGGGGATCAGTTTTTTTAAGATGCAAATGGAGGAACAATTAAATCAATCTTTTTTTGAAGATGCTATAATAGAACTTGCTAAAAAAAATAACTTGAATGCAGATGGTAGGGCTAAACTTACTATTTATAGAAATCAGGGAGGACTTTATTCGCCAGAGAATAATACTATTTCTTATTTAATAGAAATTTCCACTTTGCTTACGGATGGTTATAAACTTAATATTAAAGGGTTTAATATAGATTTATACACAGAAATAAAAAAATCTCAAAATATTTTATCGTCGATTAAATCGAACAACTGTGCTATTTATATAATGGCAAGTATTTATAAAAAACAAAATTTACTTGATGAATGTATTTTATTTAATGACAAAGGATGCATTACTGAAGCAATCAGTTCAAATATTTTTGTAGTAAAAAATGGGGTATTATATACACCTGAAATCTCCAGCGGATGTATTGAAGGTGTGATGCGTAAAAAAATTATAGATATAGCTAGAGATAATCACATTGAAGTTTATGAATTATCCATGCTGCCAAATGTATTATTAGAGGCCGAAGAATTGTTTTTAACAAATGCTATAAGTGGCATTCAGTGGGTGTTAGCTTATAAACAGAAAAAATATATTAATACAACAGCAATCCGATTAATAGAAAAACTAAATGAATTAATATATTAATATGCAGTGCATTAATTTTACTAGATAACACCATCAGTTTTTTTTAAAAAAGTTTAAATTAGAAAGAATTTACTTGTTTTTATGCCTTTCTTTAGCACCTTTAAAGGATAAAAACATTTCATTAAAATGGCCCATTAAATTCTTTAAAAACTCTTCATCTACTAAGGCCGTAATCCCTTCAATACCTTCTATATCAGCATGTGAAATTTTGAAAATTTGTTCCATTTGTCCAGCTTCAAATTTTATCTGATATTTATCATTCATAGAAAAAATTGAAATACTTATTTTGGGGTGGGGGATAGTGCCTATAATTCGCATAATTTTTTATTTCCTCTTAATCTCTAATTATGGATGAATGTATATTATTAAATTTAAAAATTATTTTATGATAGTTAATTTTTGTCGAATAAAATAGGAACTTAATTATAAAAAATCAAGCCTATTTATTTGAAGTCGACTATTCTAATTAATTAAATAAAGCTATTAAAAGGCTTTAAGGTTTATATGGTCCACTTCGGAAAAAGTTTGTTCCTTTATCCCCTTCGTTTTTAATTTTTGTTTGGATTTTAAATGCAAGTTCAGCAAAGTGTTGAAGTTTACTATTTTTTAAAAATATAGCTGCCTTATCATCGCCGTTAATAAAGTTAGCCATTGCAGCCCAAATAAATTCCTTTTTGTCCATTAATAATGCAAATGCTTTTTTATCATCCCACACGGCACTTACAAATGTAACAAGTATAAAATGTTTTTTAATTAACAAAGATTCAATTGCTTTTGTATGGCGGCATGCAGCATCTTTTAATAAAACTAGTTCTTCAAAATTGTTTTCTAGTAACCAATATTTGGCACTTGGATTGCCATCAATCCATTCGCTTGTTTTATCAATTGCTTCCTTTGAATATAATAACATTAATTATAGGATATTTAATTTAAGTAAAATTAAAGATAAAAAAATTGGATTTTATAAATTCATTAAAATAGATATTATACAAGTGAAGTTTTCGAAATAACTCCCGCAAATTAAATGGTTCAAAAACTGTGTATTTTTCTTTTGTCTTGATACAAAAGAAACAAAAAATCAAGAACAAACGATTCCTCCCCACCTGCAACCCTGCATCGCGTTTGTTCATTCCTCAAGCGCGTTTTTATAAGGATATTTTTTGCAAAAAAATGAAATCATCTGTTTTTATTAATATATCTGTTTTGTCGAAATTATTTTGAAAGATTTACTAAGAGAGACAAAAAATATAATAATTAATATTTCAGAAACATTTAAAATAGTCAAATGGCTCTAAACAATTATTACATCGATATAAAGCTTTACAAGCGGTGGATCCGAATTGTGATATTATATTTGTATTTAATGAACCACATTGAGGGCAATTTAATTCTCTCACTTTCCCCATTAACAGACCTTTATCAATGCTACTATGATTAGGTGGAGCAATACCATAAATGCGTAATTTTTCTTTGGCGCTTTCATTTAACCAGTCGGTTGTCCATGCAGGAGAATATACTAATTCAACTTTTAAATTACTAATTCCAATTGCGTTAAGTTTAATTTTAATATCATCTTCAATAACTTTCATAGCAGGACAACCGCTATAAGTAGGCGTAATTAGGACAGTACATAGCATGTCATCCAAAATTACAGCACGTAAAATTCCTAAATCAAAAATATTGATAACAGGAATTTCGGGGTCTGGAATTTCTGACAGAATATTAAAAATTTCTTCTTTAGTATGTATTTTGGTATTCATTCTTAGGTATGTATATTGTTAATCCTAAAATATAGGTTTTTACATTTGTAGTATTATTAACAAAAGTATCAAAATATATTACCATGTTGCTCCTGGGTAAGAACGTGCAATACATTGCATTTCGGCTAATAAAAAACCTAAATGTTCGCTATGCTTTCCTTCTCTGCTGCCTTTTTGTTTGATAGCAGTTGTTGGTATTAGTAATGTAGCTTCCAAAATAACTTCGTTCACACGTTTGTTCCAGCTGTTTTTTATTGAATCTAAATCTACTGCAATGCCTTCATTAATTAGCAGTTGATCAACAGCATCCATATCAAATAAATCGGGTACGTACATCCAAATATCATTGAATGCGGTCTGCAATCGTTGATGGCTTTCCGCTGTGCCATCTCCCAGGCGGTAAATCCATTCGGTAGTATGGCGCAAATGATAAGTAATTTCTTTATGTGATTTAACAGCGATAGCTGCAATGGTATCGTCTTTGCTGTTTTTTAAGGCCTCGTATAAATAGAAGGTATAAACATCATATAAAAACTGCCTTGCTAAAGTGCATGCATAATCGCCATTAGGAAGCTCTGTTAATAATAAATTTCTGTAATCACGTTCGTTGCGTAGGTATGCCAAATCATCTGCGGTTCGATTTTTACCTTCCACCTGAGCAGCATAAGTTAAAAGCGAATTTGCATTTCCAACAAAATCTAAAGCTATATTTATTAAAGCGATGTCTTCCTCCAAAATTGGTCCATGGCCGCACCATTCAGAAAGGCGGTGCCCTATAATTAAACTGCTATCACCAAGGCGAAGAAGATATTCAAATTTTGCTTGTTGTATATCCATTTTAAATAATGATAATTAAGTATTGATTTTTAGAAGTATAATAAAATTAAAACCGATTTCAAAAAGCTAATTTAAATGTATTTTACTCCATCTGGTATTTTATAAAATGTAGGATGTCGGTAAGCCTTATCATTTGATGGTTCGAAAAATGCACCCTGATCTTCGGGGCTTGACGCAGTAATTGTATTTGCTGGGACAACCCAAATGCTAATTCCTTCATTTCTACGAGTATAAACATCGCGTGCGTTTTGAATCGCCATTTCAGCATCGGTAGCATGTACGCTACCTACATGCTTGTGAGGTATGCCCGGATTACCTTGAACAAATACTTCCCATAATGGCCATTGTGTATCACTCATATATGTATATTATTATATTTTTTTTTTCTAATATTTTCTAAAAATAATTAATAGAATTAAATAACTGAAATTTTTAATTTATTAAAAAATAAATATTTTTTTTAGTTTTTAAAAAATGTTTGTTATTTTATTTGATACCGGCTTAATCCTATGTTTTTATTAAAAATAACTTATCCACAAAGATACATAATTAAATAAAATAATAACTTTGGATTGCTTCAAATAAGCAATATCATAAGCCCAAGAAAATAGCTAAAGAATGGGGCATATTAAAATTTCATTATCATCCTTAAATTCAATTGCCTTTGAGTTAAATAATTAGGTACTGCATATTGCCTATTGGTAACATCTTCAACCCAAATATAAGATACTACGTTGTTTGTACCCAAAAGATTAAAAACTTCCAAACTTAACCAAAGAGATTTTAAATATTTAGATGGGGCATTATTTTTCATCTTTCTATCTTCCCTTAATGCCTGATAAGAAAAGCCTATGTCTACCCTGCGGTAAGATGGCATTTTTAAGGTTTGTTTGTATCGTTGTGAGTTAGGAGGGCCAAATGGAACGCCACTCCCAAATAATAAATTCAGATGCATTTTTAAGTCTGGGATACCAGGCATTTTATCTTGAAAAAACAGTCCAAAATTAACCCTTTGATCAGTGGGACGAGGGATATAGCCAGGTTCAAAACGTACACTATCAGTAATAATATTATTGAATGTATAATTGGGAATAATTTTTTTACCATCGCTATTGAAATAATCATAATAAAAATCATCCTTTAAATCTTCACGTGTTTGCATTATTGAAATAGAAGCCCAGGATTCCAAACCAGTTACAAATTCACCATTAACTTTTAAATCGATACCTGTAGCGTACCCGCGGGCATTATTTTTTGCCAAATAGCGAATTCTAACATTATCAACTTCGTAAGGAATTAAATTATCTAAATATTTATAATAAGCTTCAGCAACAAATTTAAAAGGACGTTTCCATGAATTAAAGTTGTAATCACTTGTTAAAACGAAGTGAATAGATGTTTGTGCTTTTATATCATAATTTATTTCACCTTTTTTATCGCGTAATTCCCTGTAGAAAGGAGGCTGATAGTAATATCCCGATGAAAATTTAAACAAAAAATCTTTATTCCAATTGGGTTTATATCCAAAGGTAGCACGTGGTCCAAATAATCCTTGTTTATTTAAGTCCCAATAATTTAAGCGAAAACCACCTACAAAAGAAAATAAGGAGGAATCTTTCAGATTTTTTTTCCATACTCCCTGTAAAAAACCTGATACCCTATTAGATGAAATATTTATTTTTTGTTTGATAATATTTTGTAGGATTATTTCTTGTGGGTTGCTTATGGGCATTGAAAAGTCAGCACTATCAATGTACTTCCATTCGCTTAATTTATCTGATATTAATTCATTAGAATATTTTGTACCCCATAATAACTGTTGACGACCAACTGAAAAAGAACCTTTATGTTCAGCACTAAATACATATGCTTCAAGATTTGTTCGGGCATGATTTAAAAACGTACCAACACCTCTGTTTCCTATTACATCACCAAAACTCGGTTTGCCAAAATCTGTTTCAAGTTCATCAATGAAATATTGCCCTTGAATATCAAAAGCTTCACTCTCTTTGCTTTTAAAAATAGAACCTGTAAATTTTAAATTCAATGTTTTATTCCTATTGTTATAATTGGAAGACAAGGCCCCCATCATTGTTGTAAACCTATCGACTTCTTGACCATCGAAATAAATTTTTAACCTTAGGGCTTGGTTTAATGTACCAAAATCTGTTTCACGATTTTCGGGAACAATCTGATATTTATTGGTAGCGATATTCCCTAAAAAACCAAGTTCCCATTCTGGACTTAAATCGTAAGTAATATATGATTGTATATCGCCAAAAAATGGTTTGTATTGGCCTTTTGTATCTAAGCCATTTAATATGTATTGATTAGTTTTATAACGTGCACCAATTAACCAACTAAGTCGGTAATTTTTTGTGCTACCTTCGAGATGAAGGCTGGTGCCTAGCAAACTACCGGAAATGGTACCAGCGAATTTGCGTGGTTTTCGATATTGAATATCCAATACAGACGACATTTTATCACCATACTTTGCTTCAAATCCACCAGCCGAAAATAAAACGGAGGATACCAAATCGGGATTAACAAAACTTAAGCCCTCCTGCTGACCTGAGCGAACAAGAAAAGGACGGTATACTTCAATGCCATTTACATAAACTAAATTTTCATCAAAATTGCCACCACGTACAGAGTAAGAAGAGCTTAATTCATTACGGCTAGAAACACCTGGAAGCGTAAATAAAATCGCATTAAAATCCTGACTAGCTGTTGGTATATGCTTAATATGTAAAGGGTCAAGCCGCGTAATTTCAAAAAAACGGTTATTATCGCTAACTTCAACTTCCTTAATAAGATTTTTAAATGTTAATGATTTACTTAAATCTAATTTTTGATTAGGAGCAAGCTTAAGCTTAAACTGTTCCTGGTTATAGGAAAGACTATAAAAAACAACTATTATATCTTTATTGGCGGGAATAGAATAATTAAACTCACCATTTTTATTGGTATAAACAGGGGCCAAGGAGGATCCGAAAATAGAAACACTAATTTCTTCAATCGGCTCATTTTCTAGGTTAGTAATTTTTCCATAAATTACTGCGCTATCTTGAGAAAAGGAGGATAAGGAGGATATAAGCAAAAAAATGGTAAATAATTTGCATTTAAGATTCTTTAAAGAGAAAATCTCCAGATATGATTTTTTAATAATTTTTAAAAGGCAAAAAGGTACTATCATTTTGGTTGTTAAATTTGGTAACTTAATCTTTCTTTTTAAAATCACCATTTTTCCATGCTTTGATAAATTTTGCCCAAGCAATAGGGTTCAACAAATTATTAGGTGGCATTTGGCCTGCATAATATAGTTTGCTTTGATATCTTTGTGATGCATATTGCTGATTAGCACTTGCATCCATTGCCATGCCTACCATTTGAACTTTTAGGTCGGCACGATCCATGTTTTTTGTTGCCCTGCTTAAATCATCATCAGGTAAATTAAGATTTAAAAAAGCTTGTTTAAATTGCTCTTTAGAAGGCCATGGGAAAACTTCCATAACATTTAAATAAATGGTATCTTTTCTTAAAACTTGTATTAATGAGTAGGTGTTTGAACTCAAAGTATCTGGAATAATATAAAGGGCAGCACTGAAGCCAATAGCCGAAAATTCAATTGTATCACTTTCTTGAGCAACAAATGAAAAATATCCAAAATAATCACTAATCGTTCCGCGATTCTTATCCTTAATTAAAATACTTGCATAGGGTACCGGCTGCAAATTATTACCTTCCACAACCACCCCTGAAAACTGTATTAAATTATGTCCCTTTTTATCTAAGTCTTTATTAGGCTTCCTTTGCTGTGCAAATATTGAGGAAGTTACTAGTGTAATTAAAGTAAAAATAAAATAGATTTTTTTAAACATTGACCGAAAATTTGTAATTTTTTTAGAAAAAAATATCCATTATTTATTAAGTGCCAATAAGTATATTTGCGAACAAAATTATAATAATAAGATAAATTTATTAAAGGCTTCCAAAAATACGTAATTAATAAGTATGTTAATAATTGTGGTCAATTAACTTATAAATAGTAAATATATTGTTTTAAAATTCATATATTCGTTGGTATCAAAATTCTAAACCCCTATTCCTTATGAAAAAAAGTTCTTTTTTTATGGTTGGTATATTTGTCTCCTATTTAATTAAGGCGCAAAGTCCTATTACTATTGGTTCATCGGATATGCCAAATGTCTCAGATAATATTTTGGTGAGTGTTAATAATACTATTGGACTAAATGATCCAGCGCTTACAGGTGCAAATTTTAATTGGGACTTTACCTTCTTAAGTCCAACTATGCAGCAAAATGAGGTATTTGATTCTCCACTTTCATTTACTACCCCATATAATTTTTTATTTAACCCTTTTAATACTTCCTATGGTAGAGATAATTATGAGTTTTCAACTATTCCTTTGCCAGGAGCTCAAATATCAGCTGCATATGATTTTTACAAAGAATCATCATCAGATTTTAAACAAATTGGAGCAGGGTATACTATAAATGATGTTCCTATTCCTTTTTCATATTCGCAAGAGGATATTATTTATAAATTTCCAATAAATTATTTGAATACTGAAAGTTGCGATTATAAATATGGTTTTGAAATTCCAGGAGTAGGGTATTATGGCCAGAGTGGTCACCGAATTAATACAGTAGATGGATGGGGTACATTAACTACCCCTTTTGGGACTTTTCAAACACTCCGAATTACTTCCACAATAGATGCAGTAGATACGGTTTATAATACAGCTTTATTATTAGGTACTAATATTCCAAATCCATTAAAATACGAATATAAATGGCTTGCAAATGGTATGAAAATACCTGTTTTGAAAATTAAAGCGGTTGACATACTTGGCACAGTTACAGTTAATGATGTGCGTTATATTGATAGTACCAGAGCAGGAGTTCCTCAAGTAGGGATTTTTGAAAATATAGCCAATAACGAACATGTTATGGTGTATCCAATCCCTTGTATCAATGAACTTGTTTTGCAATATAATTTACAGAACACCACACTAGTAAATATTTCAATTACAAATGTATTTGGTTCAGTAGTAGCTATACTTTTTGATGAAATACAAATTGCGGGAGATTATAAAAAATCTATAAACATAACAGATTTGCAATTAAGTTCCGGTATTTATTTTTTAAATCACATAACAAACAATCATAAAGAAATTAGGAAAATAGTAGTTGCTCAATAATATTATTGTGAATATTTTTGCAGAAAACTTGCAAAGAAATATTTTTTTATTCTTTGAATTTTTTGATTTTTTTTCATCATTCACCTCATAATTTTAATTTGTAAAAATGTCGAAGTTTCATAACTTAAAAATAAGTGATATCGTGCGTGAAACAGCAGATGCTGTTTCAATAGCCTTTGAAGTACCGGATATTCTTAAAAGTGAATACATATATAAGCAAGGCCAATACCTTACTTTAAAATTTCATATTAATAACGAAGAATTAAGACGTTCCTATTCAATTTGTAGCAGTCCCATAGAAGAGAATGAACTTAGGGTAGCTATTAAAAAAGTAAAAGATGGTAGAATGTCAACTTTTATTAATGATAAAATAAAAATTGGTGATACCATGGAAGTTATGATTCCAATGGGTAATTTTTACACTGAATTGAATCCTACAAATAAAAAGAAATATATTCTTTTTGCCGGCGGAAGTGGAATAACACCGATACTATCTATTTTAAAAACAGCATTAAAACTTGAACCTAATAGTACAGTTGCGCTTTTTTATGGTAATAATGATGAATCATCAATTATTTTTAAGAAACAATTAGATACATTATGTCAAAACTATCCTGATCGATTAAAAGTATACCACATTCTTTATAAGGCCCCTCAAAATTATCCTTCAGACCAACAAGGGATGATGACAAAGGAGAAAAGCATCGTATTGATTAATAATTACGTAAATGTTAATAAGGACAATGAATATTTTATTTGTGGGCCTGGCCCTATGATGGACAATGTAGTAGCTGCATTAAATGAATTAAAAATTGATAAAGAAAATGTTCATATAGAGTATTTTTCGGCTCCGGCAGTTACTGATGATACTCAAAAAATTACAAGCCCTTCAAATAAAAATATTGTTGCAAATATTATTATTGATGGTGATGAGCATATTGTTACATTAGAAAATAATGAAACAATACTTGACGCTGCTATAAGGGTGGGGATTGATGCGCCATATGCATGCCAAGGAGGCTCTTGCTGCACTTGCCGCGCATTACTGGAAGAAGGTAATGTAGAAATGGCAGTAAACTATGCATTGTCGGCATCGGAAGTAAAAAAAGGATATATACTCACCTGCCAAAGTAGGCCTACAACACCTAGCGTGGTGGTAAATTATGATAAAGGATTATAATGCTAAACTAATAAAGGATGTTTATGAAATATTAATATCGTTCTGCTGTCCTTTATTTGCCGCTGCTATACAATTGATCTGATCCTATCTATTGAAAAAATGGATTGTATTGTATCGAGAAATATTAAAGACTTTCGTGATTGCGAAATTCAAGTATTTTTCACCGTACGAGTTGGTGAAGATATTATAATAAACTAACAATTGTATGCTTCTCCCATTGACCTCAAGAGCTTTGTAAGAAATTTTTGAGGCATGAGAGAAACAAAAATATTAAGAAGCTGGGCAGGGAAATATAATTTTAATTTAGCAATCTTTGGCTTACCGCTTCATATAAAATAATACCAGCTGCAACCGATACATTCAATGAAGCAATTTTACCCATTAAAGGGATTTTTGCTTTTGCATCTGATTTCTGTAAGTATTCATTTAAAACACCATCTTCTTCTGAACCCATAATGATAGCCGTGGAAACGGTAAAGTCAATTTGGAAATAATGATCTGTTGCTTTTTCGGTACATGCGACAATATTTACTCCACAATCTTTTAAAAAATCAATTGTTGCTTTCATATTATCCTCCCGACAAATAGAAATATTATGCACAGCTCCTGCAGAGGTTTTAATAGCATCTGCATTAATTTGTGCAGCGCCATGGGTGGGTATTATAATTGCATTAACTCCTGAACACTCTGCTGTACGAACTATTGCGCCAAAATTTCGAACATCCGTTATTCTATCTAATATTAAAAGTAATGGTGCTTTTCCACTGGCAATAATATTGGGCAAAATATTTTTTATCTTTTTATAATTGATGGAAGAAATATATCCCACAGCACCTTGATGGTTTTTTGTTGTAAGGTGATTCAGTTTTTCCACCGGAACATATTGAAAAACAACATTATATTGTTTCAAAACGCCCATTAATTCACTAAATAATTCGCCTTTTAGGCCAGACTGAACAAGCAATTTGTCAAGTTCCTTACCTGCTCTTACAGCTTCAATAATAGGCCTTAATCCGAAAATTAAACTGTCATCTTCTCGTTTTTGTTGTTTGGTTTGCATTTTATAAAAATTTGATTTTGAATTTTATATATAAATTGTAAATATTATTTTTTTAGAATAGTTTTTTAAATAATTTAGTCCTGCAAGTAGGTTTTCCCTTGACGCAAAATATCTACAGCATTGTACCACGATTGTTTGAAAACGACGGAACGATCTAATGAAAAATCATTATTTGTAAATGGATTATTCACTTTTAAAAAAGAGTAGGAAAGTGAGTTAACATTATTTTCTTCACCATAAGTCCATGTTTCATAATTTGCTGTTTTATAAATTAAATTAGGCGAACCATAAATTAAAAAAATCATACCTCTGTCGGTCTTCCAACCTTCTAAATAAGAAGTGAAATATTGATTAGCATCGAGTACACGATTGTAATACTTACGAATTATTACTTTAGCTCTTTCTTGGTTACCAGAAATATTCAACCAGAAATTTTCAATTGCAGCTTTTTTATTTGTACTGGAATTTAAATTGTCGAACTCTTGTTTTGAAGTAATAAACCTTAGGGGACTAATCATATCTACAGCATTTTTCACTTCTGGGAAAAAGTCAGAATAATTAAATAATGTTAATCCCACTTTGCTAGAAGTATCTAATTGGAAATGATAAAAACCTTTTTTAAAGGATGAGAAATTAACGGCCCCATCAGTATCTAATTGCAAAGTGAATGCACTATCTTGCTTGTGTTGTAATGGTTTTAACTCAACTATTGAAAAAGGAGGCGATGCTAGTGGAAATGAATTGTTATAATATCGTACAAAAATATTTACTGAAATTTTCGATTTATAATTAATTGTAATTTCTTCATTCATTTTAATATAATTTCGAAATATTGGCGTATCGCTATTTTTATCTTTTACTAAAAAATTTTGTCGATTTAAATCATCGTTCTTTTCAATGGCAAGCGTAACAGTAGCATCAATATTACGATTGAGATCTACAACTTTAACACGCAAAAAGTATGTACGACCTTTCATCGCTTTCACATTAATTTTCCCTATTAAGAATTTATCGGTATTCTCATTATTTAAATCTACAAGCCTAACAGACGTGCTGTCAATTATTACTTTAGAATCATAAGTTGGTAATAAATTATAAGAGATTAATAAGTTAGAATAAAAATTAATACCATCTTCTCTTTTATACATTATCTCCTTGCTACTGATTTTGAAATGCAATTCGGAAACTGTATCATTAGTATGAAAAATTGTAAATTCGGGTTGAATCGAATTTGCGTAGTGTTTATAGTTAGTATTTTCACTCGATTTAGTTGTTTTACGACTAATATTGCAAGCTACGATGAATAAAAAAAGGATTAAAAAGGGGGATATTTTTTTCATTATCCTTCCGACGCCTCCATGGATAATTGAGACGATATATCATTCTCTAAAAATTTAGCAGGAATTTGCTTCTCTTTATTAGTTTTAGCACCCAATTTTTTTATAGATTCGATTCTCCTTACAAGATTTCCGCTGCCTGTACTTAATTTATTTAAAGCATCCTGATAGGCCTTGCTTGAAGCTTCTATCCCTTTTTCTATTTTCTGCATATCCTCAAGAAAACCAACAAATTTATCATATAATTCGCCCCCCTGACGTGCAATTTCTATTACATTTTTTGTTTGCCGCTCTTGTTTCCAAAGGGATGCAATAGTACGCAAGGTTGCTAATAAGGTGGATGGGCTAACAATTACAATTTTTCTATCCCAGGCAAAGCTGAAAAGTTCTTGATCGGCTTGAACAGCAATACTAAAGGAGGATTCAATAGGGATAAAAAGCAATACAAAATCGGGAGTATTAAATTCGGGAGAGGACTGATAATCTTTGCTACTTAATAATTTCACATGATTGCGGATAGACAATAAATGTTCTTTAGTATATTGTTCCCTATTCTCCTCGTTGGTAGCATTTACACAAGCTTCATATGCTATCAATGATACTTTGGCATCTATAATTACATGTTTGTTGTCAGGCAGTTTTATTACTGCATCAGGCTGAATGCGATTTCCTTCACTATTTGTTGTGCTGAATTGTGTAACGTATTCTTGATCTTTAACCAGGCCTGAACGTTCGAGAACTTTTTCCAATATAACTTCGCCCCAATTGCCTTGTTTTTTATTGTCACCTTTTAATGCTTTAGCTAAATTATTAGCTTCTTCACTTATATGTTTATTCATTTCAATTAGGCTCTTTATTTCTGTTTTTAGAGTAATTCTATCATCCGATTCTATTTTATAAGCTTTTTCCACTTTATTTTCAAAATCTTTTATTTTTTCCTTCAGCGGATTTAAAATTATTTCCAAGTTGTTTTTATTCTGTTCCGTAAATTTATGCGATTTGTCTTCTAATATTTTATTGGCAATATTTTCAAACTCTTTTATATATTTAGTATGAATATTTTCTAATTCGGATTTAAGGGTGGTTAATTTTTCTTCTTGCGATTGAAATACCTGTTCAGCTTTAGCAAGCCTAATATCAGCTTTATTTGATTTTTCTTTTTCTAAATTAATTTCCTTCATTTGTTTTTCACGCTCCGAAATTAATTCTGCAGCTAATTCATTTTTTACAATTTTAAATTCATTTGCCAGTCGATTATAATCTTTTTCTGAATTGGCAATATTTGTTTGTAATATGACCTTCTCCTTTTCGAGTTCGATAATTTTAAATTCTAAAACAGCAGCAGCTGTATTTTCGGTTGGTTTTGATTTTAAAAACAAATAGGCAATTACGAATCCAAAAAGAAAACCTATTGCTATAAATAAAAATTCCATGTTTCAGTTTTTTAACAAAGTGCTAATTTAAGAATTTATTTGGTTAATAAATTAAAGTTTTCCAAATTTAGGTGCTTTATAAACCTTTGTAAAGTCTATATTTTATTAGATTTATTATTTTTTAAGGTTTAAATAAGAAATGTAATTATAAAAAAAAGGATTATTTCTTCATGTAGAATTTTTTAATTCAAAATGATGTTATTTTTTCAATTATTTATCATTGTCATAAAGTGAAATTAATAATTTCCAAAATTAAAAAGTCTAAATTTTTTTTTAGTAATAATAAATAGTCACTAATTATGAGGCGAGCGCCATTTAAAAATAGTTGACAATACCAAAATGTATTTTACCGCTTTTGACTTGGAATTGATTATCAAACTGTTTACCAAGCGCATAATTAATAGAGAATATACCTGCTTTAGTCTCAAAACTTATTCCGGCACCAAAACTAATAGGAGTATCATTTATATAAGATTTATTATTATTTTTTTCGTAATAAGCACCATCACTAAATAAATATAAATATGAATTTTGTTCTAATAAATAGCGATATTCTATTGTAAAGATTGCAAAGGAGGAAGCAAAAATTGATTCTTCATCAAAGCCCCGCAAGGCTTTTAATCCACCTATACGAAATAACTCATTCTGGAAAATAGACTCCCCATATATAAATCCAGATTGTATTCCAAGTTTTAAAGTACTCCTATCTATTAAGGATAAATAAAGGCATGCCTCTAATTCTGCATTATATTGCGTCGAATTTAATTTTAATTTATCATAGACAATTGGATTTAATGCGATATTTTTTTTTATAGTTTTTGTTCCAACACTAATGTTTCCATTTATGTAAAATCCTTTTTGAGGGTTAAGCCGATAATCTAATTCTTCATATTTTATACCAATTCCGTACATGTTATTTTGAATATCAGCGTTCGCTGGCAATGTTGTTAGTTGTTCCAATCCTTTAGATGACAATATGTTAGATACTTTGTTATTGTAAAATATTTTAAAATAATTGGCACCAATAAATATATATTGTAATCCAAAAGTTTGATTTATATCCAAAAAGGAGGTATCTCTCTTATAGAGTTTGAAATTATAATCTAATCCAAAAGGGGAACGCAATAGAAAAGGGTAAACCAACCGTAATTTTAAATCCTGCGTTTGCGTTTGAAGTCTGCGCCAATTCAAATCAATTAATTCGCCTCTTCCTAATCCATTCTGTAATTTTAAACTTACATCCCCCGTTACATTTATTTCACCAGTTTTATTATTTGGCAAAATCCCAATGATACCGTTAAAAGCGCTCGCCTGTTTTGTGTCGAGGTATAAAATTAATTTGTTGAAATCATTGTTGAATAATATGTTTGCAGGCTTGTAGGATTTAATAAATGGAATTTCAGCTAATCTTGTATTTACCTGTTTTAACTGAGATTCGTTGTATAAATTACCTGGTTTTATTTTAAGATAATTGTATATATATATGGTAGAAATTTTTGCAGGACCTTTTATTAAAACACTATCAATTTTTTCTTCTGATTCCTTTGATAGGTTAAGTTGTGCTGAAATTTCCCCATTTTTTATAATTATATTATCTAGTTTAATATTGGCAAAAGGATAGCCATTATTTTCATAATAAGTTATAATTTTTTCCTGTATAAGTCTTATTTCTTTATAATAGATGGCTTTATGATGATATAATTTTTCACGGAAACCTATTTCATTCAATACACTTTCATCAACGTTCCCAGAACTTAAATTAGCCCATAAATAATTTATACCAAGCGACAAGTAAGCTTTTTTATAGTTTATCGTTCCTGTTAAACTATCGCAAGAAGCAGTGAGGTATGCTTTGTCAAAACAATAATTTAAAACATTTTTAATTTCTTTATCTCGGTCTGAAATGTTCTTAAATATTTTTTGGTAATTAAGTGTTTTAAGAATCGCCGAGTCCTTTAGTGCTATAATTTCTAATCTATAAGCAAGATTTTCAATTGAGGTGGTATCTTTAGATTGTGCATGTCCTATGGCAGGAAAAAACGCAACTAATTTTATAACTAAATTAAAAATAAGAATTCTTTGGAAGTACATAGCATAAAGATAAACAAAACAGAATAAAAAATTAACGAATAAAATCAGTATGTATTATTAAATAAACCAAGAAATATTTTGAAATTCAGATAATAGTGTTAATTTTGTTTAATAAGTGAAATAAAAATTTGTATTAATATTTTTTATATTAGAATATCATGTTAAAAGCATTTTCAATTATCGTTGCTATTGTTTTTTTTACAAGCTGTGGCGACTCTGGCAAAGAATCTAACGAAATGCCTGTAGATTCTATAAAATCCAGTACAGTTTCAGATGCTGATTTAGGTAGTAAATTGTATAACATACCTTCTCCTATTGAGACTTTTACAATACTTAAAATGTCGGGAGCAAAATTTGACAAATCTTTGCTTAATGCAGCAAATAATATTGATAAATACGTATCAATTTATTCTAAATCTATCAATTTAGGTGTTTATTCAGCTGATTTGTCATTTTGTTTATTATATAAAGAAAATCAGGATGTGAATTTTTATCTTAAAAATGTAAATGAATTAACAACATCTCTTGGAATAGACGGCGATTTTGCCCAATTAGTGTCGCAAAGGCTTAAAGCAAATGCCAATAATTCAGATTCTATATTACAAATTGTATCGGATGCTAGTGTAGATGCATATGTATATTTAAAAGAAAATCAAAGAAATAGCACTTCAGTTTTAATTACTGCTGGTGGTTGGTTAGAGGCCATGCATTTTATTATAAAAATGGCGGAAACTACTCAAAATAAAGATATTATAAGTTTGGTAGCAAGTCAAAGAAACGTAATTAAAAACCTTGTTATAATGCTTTCGAAATTTGAATCAGATGCAGAAATTGCTTCATTATTAACCGAAATAAAAGATATTTCTGCCATTTATGAAACATTAAAGGAGAGTAAGGATAAATCTACAGTTGCTTCTATTGATAAAAAAATAGTAAGTATTGGAAATAATAAATCCTACGAAATATCTAAAGAAGAATTATCAGCGATACGTGAAAAAATAGAATTATTAAGAAATAAATTAACAATTTAATCATAAGGTTATGAAATTTTCAGTTAGAACTTCAATGTTCATTTTGGCATTGTTTATTTTATTTTTTTCAATGCATACAACCGTTTCTGCACAATGCAAAACTGTTATTAAAACAGGAATTAAAAAATTAGCACCCTATACGCATAATGGACAAATAAATAATGTTAATATTAAAAATGGAAAGGTTGCCGAAATTCATTTGAGCTTTTATAAAGGATTGTATTATAAACTTCAAATTAGTTCAGAAAAATCAGTAGGGAAAATTAGTTTTAGGGTGCTGGATGAAAATAATGTTGAAGTTTATAATAGCATGGCGAAGGATGATAATGCCGAATTTTGGAATTTTTATTCAAATTCTGCCCAGGATCTTATTATTGAATTAAAACCAGAAAACAACACTGATAGTGAAGGCTGTGTAGCTGTTTTAGTAGGGATGCAAATACCAAAAAGTAATAATCCTATCAGGAATTTATAATAATTAAATTTTAGGATTAATAAATTGCTAGGTTAATATTTTTCTCTCCCTTTGCATTATTTTATTTGTCAGTTTCTCGTCTTTCACAATTTCATAGATTTGATCGGCTAACCAAGGTGTCATTGATTTATCACTACTTACTTTCAGTAATCACAATGCATTGTGGTTGTAGATTTTTTAGTGTTCAGAATCTGTAAGGTCGGGAAGAAAAAAAAGAATGAAAGAAGCAATAACAGGCAGTATCATACCTATGAAAAACCAAAGCCAGGGCCTTCTACCCATTCGTTTAGCAAAACGTGCTGTTATTATTGGGACACTTAAAAAAATAAGTATTCCTATTAAAATAATAAATTCACCCATATATATATTATTTGTTAGCCGCGGTTTGCAACTCCCAAAATTTTCAATGGCATTAAGCCTATTGGCAGTTCGACTTTTGCCAGACACATGTGTTTGTGCGCTGCCAATTTATTTCGCAATTATTATTTTTCTTACTGTCAATTTTTCTTTTCCTTGCAGTTTCAAATAATAAATTCCGTTAGAAAGGTTCTCTAAATTAAATGTATATGGTACTGCTGGTTGAATATTTCTTTCCATGAAAATTTGCTGTCCAACTTCATTTAAAAGTTGTATTTCCAAATTATTATTTTCGCTTGGAGCAACAAATATTGTTATATTTTTTTTAGTTGGATTTGGATAATACTCAAATTCAATTTTTTGGTCAATGTTTGCTATCCCTAATGCAGTTGGTATATAGGTTGTTACAGTTTCTGTTATTGTATTGTGACCACTATTCGAACCTGTATTTCCTGCCTGAACAGTTCCATAATAATTGGGCCCTAAAACATATGGATAAACAGGATATAAATTTTCGTCGATAGTAACAAAGTAAGCATAAATCCCATTGGGATAATCAGGCGTTACACAATATCTTCCATTGTGAATATCCAAATCTCCTGCACCATTTACAAATGTTCTATCTTCAATAAATGCTCCCAATGGATATGTAGCATCTACAGCTGGTCCATTTGTTCGAGTAGTCCCTGTATTCATAACAAAACTACTTTTCATTCTTTTAATAGCACCTGTGCCGTTTGAATTGGTATAAGCATAAGCTCCATAAATAGGAAAGCCGTCAAAAGCATATCCAATTATAGGAGAGAAGTGCGTACTGTCAGTATCGTCATACAAACATTTTGGATTTACATGATGATGATATTCGCCACTTGGACCTGGATGTCCCAAACAATCATCAAAACTTATACCTTCATAAAATAAAGCATCTCTATTCCAAATGCCTGCACTATTATAACTCATTCCGTCTTTTGCGTTAAATATACTTACCCCATTGCTCCAAACGCCAATGTGTCCTAAAGGTATATTAATTAAAGTGCCCGTATTTTCATCTGGAGTGCGTGTAATTTTGAAAACAAAATTTTTATCCGATGGAATGTTAGGGTTTGCTGTCCAAGGTCCGATTGTATAATCTGGAATACATGTTGAACTTACATAAACATTATTTGTTGAATATTGTACTTGTTGCACATTGGTTAAAATACCTGCGTAACCAGTTGATCCAGTCGTATTTATTTTCCATGAAGTAATTTCGGGTGATAATTGGGCAAATGCTATGTTTGCGAAAAAAATTGAAGCTAAAGTGTAAAATTGTTTCATAATTTATAGATTATTATTGTTTGACAATTTTTATTTCAAAAGGTTTAATTTAGTTTTGTTTCAGCATCGGCTTAGTTTGTTTCCACATTTCGGCTAAATATACAATGTGGCCGCTTTCGTAAAAATAGTTATAAAAATTTTATTTACAAAAATTAATAGTTCAAAATTTCTTTCGCTGTGAAAGGTTTTTGCCACTACCTATTTCAATTGCGAACTAAAATGCTTAATGTTACTGTTAACGGTCATATAAAGTTTTACGGCTACTTGCAGTTTTTTTGGCTATGTGAAGTTATTCATTTGAGTGCTAACTAGCAAAAAAATCTTGTAGTAGCGCGCTTTTACCTGCTTGGCTTGTTTGATCGGCTTGCTAGTATTTGTTCAACCTTCTCGAGTTTGATATTTTTATATTTTAATAAAATTAAAAAATGATACAACAAATCAGCAGCTTCGTTTTTAAATAATTCTTCGTTGTCATCTTTAGCCTCAATAACCAATTCAATAGCTTCTTCGCCTACCTTTTGAATAACTTTGTTGATACCTTGTTTAAACAATTGGTTGGTATAGGATTTTTCATCATCACTATCAATGCGTTGGGATATTGTTTGCTCCAAGCTATATAAATAACCTTTGCTGGTTTCTTCATTAAAGCAGGAGGTTGATCCTGTATGACAGGTTGGTCCTATTGGTTCAGCTTTAATTAATAGGGCATCCATATCACAATCGAGTTGAATCTCTTTTACAAGCAAAAAATTTCCGGAGGTTTCACCTTTTGTCCATAAGCGATTTTTTGATCGGCTAAAAAATGTCACTTTCCCTTCTTTTTCTGTTTTATCAAAAGCATCTTGATTCATATAACCTAACATCAGTACTTGTTGCGTTAAGTGATTTTGTATGATAACTGGAACAAGTCCGTCGGCTGTATTAAAGTTTATTTTCATCGGATTAATATATTTTCTGTTTTTAAATAGGTTTTTAAAATTTGAATAGAGATCTCGCCAAAGTGAAATATGCTTGCTGCCAATGCTCCACTAGCTTTTGTTTGCTCAAATACTTCTTTAAAATGCAACTTTGTTCCAGCCCCTCCGGATGCTATGATAGGAATTTGGAGTTGTTGAGAAATTTTATTGGTAATATCCAATGCAAAACCATTTTTGGTTCCATCATTGTTCATCGAGGTAAGTAGAATTTCGCCAGCACCTAATTTTTCACCTTCTAATGCCCAATCTATGGTTTTTAATCCAACAGGTATTTTACCTCCATTGCTGTATACATGCCATTCGTTGTTTTCGAATTTTGTATCAATGGCAAGCACTACTGCTTGGCTTCCAAATTGCTTTGCTATCTCTGTAATAAGTTGTGGTCGTTTAATGGCCGCCGAATTAATACTCACTTTATCCGCCCCGGCTTTTATAATTGCCGATGCATCTTCCATCGAATTGATCCCTCCTCCAACTGTAAATGGTATATTTATTTCACGGGAAATTTTCTCTACGAGATCCACTAATGTTTTTCTTTTTTCATTAGTTGCCGTAATGTCTAAAAACACCAGTTCGTCGGCCCCCTCTTCAACATATCTTTTGGCTAATTCAATGGGGTCGCCTGCATCACGGATATCTAAAAAGTTGATACCTTTTACTGTTCGTCCATTTTGGATATCCAAACAAGGTATAATTCTCTTCTTTAACATAGTGTACTTAATTCTTTTAATGAAATTTTTTTCTCGTAAATAGCTTTGCCTACAATGGCGCCTTCACAGCCAATAGCTTTTAATTTTTCTAGGTCTGCAATATTAGATACACCTCCACTTGCTATGAGTTTAATATTTAACTTACTCAATATCTCGGTGTATAATTCGTTAGCTGATCCCTGTAACATACCATCTTTGTTGATATCAGTACTGATAACGTAATCTACCCCTTTGGCTTGATAATCTTTAATAAAATCAACAACATCTAATTCCGTATTTTCTAGCCAACCCTGTGTGGCTATCATGCGATTATTGCAATCGGCCCCTAAGATAATTTTGTTTGGTCCATAGGTTTGTATCCATTCTATAAATAATTGTGGATTGGTTACGGCTATGCTACCCCCCGTTATTTGTGAGGCTCCATTACCGAATGCAATTTTTAGATCTTCGGTAGATTTTAATCCTCCCCCGAAATCTACAATTAATTTGGTTTTTGTTGTAATGTCATTTAATACCTTATAGTTGATGATTTGTTTGGCACGAGCACCATCTAAATCTACCAAGTGCAAATATAGCATGCCATTGGCCTCAAACTCCTTGGCAACTTCTAGTGGATTGATGTTGTATATCTTCTCGGTAGCATAATCGCCTTTGGTAAGGCGTACACATTTGCCGTTCATAATATCTATGGCTGGTATAATTCTCATAATGATAAAAAATTATTCAA
Source organism: Chitinophaga pinensis (assembly GCA_945865315.1). GTDB lineage: Bacteria > Bacteroidota > Bacteroidia > 2-12-FULL-35-15 > 2-12-FULL-35-15 > 2-12-FULL-35-15. The sequence continues at coordinate 25,147 of CAMBDK010000020.1, forward strand.
TATTATTTCTCCAATCTGGGCCGACTTTTCCGTGTGAAATTGTGTGGCGTAAAAATTATCTTTTTGAATAGCTGCGCTAAACGGTAATATATAATTGCAGGTAGCTACCGTATCTTTAACAAGCTCGGCATAATAACTATGAACGAAATATACATCATTCGTTTGGCTTATTCCTTTAAACATGGCCCCCGAGGTTTCCAACAAATTATTCCATCCCATATGTGGTACAATATCTATAGGAGGGAATTTTTTAACTACGGTGTCAAAAATTCCAAGACATTTTGTATTACCTTCTTCCGAGCTTTTGCACATCAGTTGTAATCCCAAACAAATACCTAATACGGGTTGTTTTAACGAAACAATAAGTTTGTCCAACTGATGTTGCTTCAAATAAGCCATGGCTGTACTAGCCTCACCAACTCCAGGGAAGATTACTTTGTTGGCCCTTTTAATTTCCGAAGGATCATCGGTGATGATGCAGTCAAAACCTAAACGTTTCACTGCATTCTCCACCGATTTGGTATTACCTGCATTGTATTTAATAATGGCTATCATAAACTTCCTTTTGTACTTGGTATCGAATAATTATTTGTTTTTGTTACGGCCATTTTTATTGTTTTTGCAAAAGCTTTAAAAATGGATTCTATTTTATGGTGCTCATTATCACCTTCAGCTTTTATATTTAAATTACATTTTGCGGCGTCGCTAAATGATTTAAAAAAGTGCATAAACATTTCTGTTGGCATATCACCAATTTTTTCACGATTAAACTTTGCCTCCCAAACCAGCCAAGGCCTGCCTCCAAAGTCAATGGCTACCTGCGTTAGGCAATCGTCCATGGGTAATAAAAACCCATAGCGCTCAATAGCCTTTTTACTTCCTAACACTTTTAAGAAGGCGTCGCCTAGGGTAATGGCTACATCCTCTATGGTATGGTGTTCATCAATTTGTAAATCGCCTTTAACTTGTATGCTGAGATCCACATTACCATGTTTTGCAATTTGTTCTAGCATATGATCGAAAAAGCCAAGGCCGGTAGAAATATTTGATATACCTGAACCATCTAGATTTACTATTACCGCTATATTGGTTTCGGAGGTAGCACGTATTACTTTAATTGTTCGTGGTTGAGTTGCAAGTAAATTATAAATATCTGCCCAATAGGGTGTGGATAAAACTGCCTCATCATTTATTTCTTTGCTTAAATAAATGGCTTTGCAGCCCAGATTTTTGGCAAGTTGCACATCCGTTAATCGATCACCAATTACAAATGAATTGGCCAAATCGTAATTGCTCTTTATGTATTTACTAAGCATGGCTATGCCTGGTTTACGAGTGGGTAAATTATCTTTTGGGAACGAACGATCTATTAGAATATCAGAAAACTCAATTCCTTCGTTTTTAAAAGCTTGCAATACCTTGTTTTGTGCCGGCCAGAATGTCTCCTCCGGAAAGGAAACTGTCCCCAGTCCATCTTGATTGGTAACCATCACCAGTTCATAATCAAGTTCTTTGGCTATTCGTGATAAATTTTGGAAAACCCCAGGGTAAAATTCTAACTTCTCTAAACTATCGAGTTGTAAATCAATTGGTGGCTCTATTACCAAGGTTCCATCTCTATCAATAAATAATACTTTTTTCATATGGTGTTTTTTAAAGCGTTTATCAATTGTTGATTTTCTGCTGGGCTGCCCACAGTTATGCGAATACAATTGTTAACAATGTTATTTCGGTTACGGGTTATTACTTGTTGCGATACCAATTGGTTGTAAATGGAATTTGCATTGGTGGTCTCTGCCAATAAAAAATTTGCATCCGAAGGATATATCTTTTTAATCACTGGCAATTCCATTAAGGCTTGCTCTAACCATTTCTTTTGGTCAAGAATAATCTTCTTGTTCTTTTCGAAATCAACCTTATTATTTAATGCATCTATGGCAGCCTCCTGGTTTAGCTTACTCACATTATAGGGAGGCTTTACTTTATTAAATATAGAAATAATTGGGTTGTTAGCATAGGCAATACCTACTCTGGCAGCTGCTAATCCCCATGCTTTGCTAAAGGTTTGTGATACTATAAGATTGGGGTATTGTTTGAGTTTTGAAAGATAAGATTCCTGTTTGCTGAAATCTATGTATGCCTCATCTACTAAAACAATACCATTGAAATTTTGCATGATTTTTTCTATGTTATCGATGCAATTTCCACTCGGGTTATTAGGCGAACAAATAAAAATTAGCTTTAGGTTCGGTATTTTGAGTGTCTTTTCAAACTCCTCTTGGTTGATTTGAAAAGAATCGTTCAAGGGAAGTTTAATCAATTCAACTTCATTGATTGCGGCCGATACATCATACATGCCATAGGTTGGTGAAAATGTTAATGCCTTATCCTTTCCTGGAGTACAAAATATTCTAAATGCCAAATCGATTATCTCATCGCTACCATTACCAATGAAAATATTTTCTAATGGTATGGATTTATAAGCGGATAATATTTGCTTCAACTCCATTTGGTAAGGATCTGGATACCGATTCAGCGTACCAAATGGATTTTCGTTGGCATCTAAAAAGGTGCCGTTCTTTCCACTAAACTCATTCCTTGCGCTTGAATATGGCATTAGATGGAGAATATTTTTACGGACAATATTTTCTAAGTTAAACATGTTATTTGTTTTTTAATCTAATTGTAACTGCATTTTTGTGGGCAAACAATTGTTCTGCTTCCGCCATCAGTTCAATGGATGGTCCAATATTTTCAATTCCATTTTTTGTGAGTTCTTGAAATGTAATTTTCTTTACAAAACTATCTAACGAAACCCCACTGTAAGCCTTGGCAAATCCATTGGTTGGCAAGGTATGGTTGGTACCGCTTGCATAATCTCCAGCACTTTCACAACTATAATTGCCTACAAAAACAGAACCAGCATTTGTAATTAATGGTATCAGTTTGTTAGCTTTATCGTTTGCCAATATTAAGTGCTCAGGTGCATAGGCATTGCTAAATAACATGCAATCTTTAAGACTTTTAAAAACGATGGCCTTGCTGTTTTTTAAGGCGGCTGTAGCAATAGTTTTACGGGGTAAAACTTTCAATTGTTTTTTTAATTCTATCAATACTTTATTTACAACCTTATCATCATCTGCACATAAAATTACTTGGCTGTCGGCTCCGTGTTCGGCTTGTGATAATAAATCAGCAGCAACAAAAGATGGATTACATGTTTCATCGGCAATAACCAATACTTCGCTTGGTCCAGCCGGCATATCTATTGCAATTCCTATACTTTGTGCCATTTGTTTAGCAGCAGTAACATATTGATTGCCTGGTCCGAAAATTTTATCTACTTGCTCAATTGATTTTGTTCCATAACTCATGGCTGCAATGGCTTGAATACCGCCTATAGAATTCACCGAGGTAATTCCAACCAAACTTGCAGCATATAATATGGTAGGATCTATCTCTCCCTTTTTATTAGGAGGTGTACATAAAATAATTTCTTTGCATCCGGCTATCTTCGCTGGAATTCCCAACATCAACACCGTTGAAAATAGGGGAGCAGTTCCACCAGGAATATAGATGCCTACTTTTTCGATTGGTCTACTTTCTCTCCAGCAAGTTACACCAGGGGTAGTTTCAATTCTTTTACTTTCTTCGTTTTGGGCGGCATGAAATTTCTCAATATTTTGTTTGGCAAGTTTTATTGCCTTTTTTAATGCAGGCGACAATTGTTTATTCGCATTTGCAATGGTTTTAGAATTTACTTGTAAAGATTTTAATTCAACCCCATCGAATTGGGCGCTGAATTTCTTGGCAGCTTTATCTCCATCTTTTTTTACAGCCTTAAATACCTCGTTAACTAATTTATTAAGGTTCGATTTTTTTACGCTTGGCCTTTCCGTTAGCCTCAACCAATCTTTTGGATTTAAATATGTTTTCATAGGTTCATCTATTTATATCACCATTTTTTCTATAGGAACTACCAATATACCTTCTGCCCCTAGAATTTTTAATTGATCGATCACTTCCCAAAATTCATCTTCCTTTACAACAGAGTGAATACTTACCCAACCAGGTTTAGATAAAGGCAATATGGTTGGGGATTTCATACCCGGAAGTATTGCAGAAATACTGTTAACGGCTGATTCGGGTGCATTTAACAAAATGTATTTATTTTCATCTGCAGCTCTTACAGCATCAATTCTAAATATGAGTTTATCAAGGATCTGTTGTTTTTCTTTATTTAGTTTCCTATTAGCTATTAAAACTGCTGTACTCGATGTTACCACTTCTACTTCCTTTAATCCATTCATTAAAAGGGTGCTACCAGTGCTTACAATATCGAATATGGCATTGGCCAATCCAATACCGGGTGCAATTTCCACACTTCCACCAATTACTTCAATTTCAACTGAAATATTTTTTTCAGTAAAGAACTTCGATAGGATTTTGGGATAGCTCGTGGCCACTTTTTTATTGTTGAAATATTCTAACCCGAAGTATTCTTCATCTTTTGGAATGGCTAGTGAAAGTTTACATGTTGCAAAGCCCAGCTTTTTTATGGTAGTAACGTCTTTGTCTTTCTCCCAAACCTCGTTTTCGCCAAGGATACCAATGTCAGCTACACCCTGCTCTACATACTGAGGGATGTCATCATCACGCAAGAATAATACTTCAATTGGGAAGTTTTTTGATTCGGCCTTCAGTTTGCGATCTCCATTGGATAGTTGAATGCCACAGGATTTTAGAAGATCTAAAGATTTTTCGCTTAACCTTCCACTTTTTTGAATTGCAATTTTTAGTTTACTCATTTTTACTTTTTTGTGCCTGAGAAAACGAATGGGTTAGAAACAAAAAACCCCATCTGTTTGCTCAGACGGGGTTTGAAATATGTTTTAGTTACAACACACCAATATATCACCTCGACTGATCGAATAAATGATGGTAATGATGTTGAAACACAATTAGGTTCATTTTTCTTTTAATTTTTTACAAAGTTAAAAATAATTTTTGAGTACACAATATTAATAATTTGCTTTACGATAATATTTATCAAGTTTTCACGCCCATAACAAGTATGTCGTCTGTCTGTTCTGTTTCTTTTCTATATTCCACAATGAATTTGTCTATTGCTATCCCTTGCGCTTGTATTGTTAAATTTTGCAATGATAAAAGCAACTCTTTAAAACGTCTTTTAGTAAATTTATTTTCTCCTTCGCCTCCAAACTGGTTTTGAAAACCATCACTGAAGATGTAAATATTCTCTCCTGTCTTTAAAGTGAAAGTATGGTTCGTAAATGGTTTACTGTCCTCACTATATCCTATGGATTGTTTGTCTGCCTTGGTTTCTATTAGTTCATGATTACTGATTAACCACAAAGGATTATTAGCACCAGCCCATTCTAACTTGTTTGTATAAATTTTGTAAGCACAAAGCGAAATATCCATTCCGTCTTTTATATCTTCTTCGCTTTTACTAAAGTTTTCTTTCACTATTTCTGATGTCTTATCAAGTATTGCAGCTGGTTGTGTTAAACCAAATTCTCTTACTGCTCTGTTAAGTGCATTATGACAAACTACTGAAACCATTGCGCCTGGCACTCCGTGCCCTGTGCAATCGCAAGCGGCAAACAAAACTAAATCTCCAACGCTTTCCATCCAATAAAAATCTCCGGCAACTATGTCCTTTGGTTTGTAAATTATAAATGAGTTTTCTAAATACTGTTTTACTATTTTTTCTGGCGGAAGAATTGCGGTTTGTATTCGCAATGCGTATTCTATTGATTCAGTTATTTCTCTGTTCTTTTCTTCTACTATGGATTTCTGTTCTGTAATTATTTTATTTTTCTCCAATAGTTCTTGTCTAGATTTGTGACTCCTACCAAGCATCTTACCAATTAAAGAATAAGATATTATAACAAAAAAAACCTATACTGGCCATTGTATTGTTCTTCTAATTTTAATGCTCTCAATACCAAAAAAACTATAAAAACCAGAATAAATAAATAAACGGTTTTTTTTTCAAACTTATCATACGTTTTCTAATCCCATAAACTGTTTTTTAATCTATACTTTTTCGCCCATATTATTAAATCCCCTACTGGCTTGCTGATAAAGCTATATTTTAATAAATTTTTCATATTGTTTTTATTTGATTTCTTGTCAAGTTTTTTTCGTTACAAAGTTCGTTTGTGTTTTGTATGCTTGCAGATATCGTCAGTTTGTCTAAAAAACTAACCATTACAATCAAATGTTCCACAACATTCGATGCCTTACAATCAAATGTTCCACGCTGCCAAAAAACGGTTCATTTCACCTACGCTTTCCCCATTATCTGTTAGTGGCACATTAAAAATTCGTATCTACATAATTCAAAAAGAAATCGACCCGCAAGCGGGTATTACCCAATTAAGAGGTTTGCCTTTCAGTTCGGTCGTCCCTCCCTCCTTCTTTGGCAACCCCCTTTTCTTTTTTGCTCAAAGCCTTTTGAACTAAGGCAGAAGGACAACGCGAAACCCTATACTGGTGTAGCTGAAGGTGGGGTCGCCGTTGCCGCGAATAGCAGAGCGGCAGTTCCGAGCGATCTCATCCCAACTGCCGCCACGAATTACGCGGTTAGAGCCGGTATTTGGTCCTGTAGGATTAATTTGTGCAGCAGTAGGATAAGTTCCGTACCAATCGCTGCACCACTCCCATACATTGCCATGCATATCCTGCAAACCATACCCATTGGCTGTATAAGAGCCTACTGCTTGTGTGGTGCCCGGATAAGTTGTATTGGTGTTAGTACAAGTATTATAAGGATAATACCAACTGTAATTGGCTTGTGCATCGCTTAAACAAGCTCCTGTATTAAAGGGCGCACTGGTATTACCCCTACAGGCATATTCCCACTGAGCTTCGCTGGCTAAAGTGCCTCCTGCATAAGTGGCATACTCCGTGGAGCCATACCAGGTTACATTTATTACAGGGTGGTTTCCGTAACCTGCAACAGGCACCCATTGGCCTGCTGTGTAATGCAAGCCAAAGTCGTAAGAGCCAGTACTTACATAAATCAAGGCTTGTGTTGGAAAGGCGCCAGCTGCATACAATCCATTGCTGCTTATGCTTTTTGCATTCAAAAATGCCGCATACTCGGTATTGGTTATCTCATACTTGCTCATGCGGAAAGCACTGAGCGTTACCTGATATTGGGTTTCATCTGGATTATGATTCACTTCTCCGCTTGGGCTGCCCATGTTAAATGTACCGGCTGGGATGTTTACTAACGTTAAATTTAAAGGGTTGGAGCTTGTGGTTGGGCTGTAAAATATTACACTGTCAATTTCATTTATAGCCCGCTGATATACTACATTGCCAGACTTCATTACATACATCGTGTCTTGCGCTTGCGAAAAGCCTACTGAGAGCGCTAATACAAAAATACTTGCTACTGTTTTTTTTATCGTTTTATGTTTTATTGTTTTATAAATTTTGTTGTTGTTGTTGTTGTTCCCTTGCATACCTTACAAAAATAAATGCCTTGCGCTAGCAAGGATACATTTACCTGTATAACATTTTCATGTGGGTTTTGCTTTTCTTTGTAAACCAATCTGCCATCAATAGTAAGTAATTCTATTATGCATAATTGGTTTCCCTCATTTGTTAGTTGGATATTCAATACATCAGCTACTGGGTTGGGATATAATTGTATTGCTCCCTGTTTATCAACACTTGCAATAGCAGTAGTTAAATCCTGAAATTTCAAATACCGTATGTCACTTAATGCGTAAGTATCGGGGATTCCAACAGTTTTAGCTACCGTAATATTGCCAGGTGAAAAATTCAAATTATGGATGTTACTTAGCAAGTAAGAGGTTTGTGTGCCGCTTGTTTGCTTCACATGCATGGTTTGTGCTTCCAATCCTGTTAGTCCTAATCCTAATAAGAGTAGGGTACTTAATTTAACTTTTTTCTGTCTCATTTTTTTTTGTTTTTTGAATTGTGTTTTTTTGAAATGCGGCGCAATTGTAAAACGAATAAATACAATGTTAAAAATAAAATAATGAAATTGTCTGTCGTTGTGAAATATTTTTGCTGCGACCAATTTTGAAAGCGAACTAAAATCATGAACTTATTACGGCCATAGCATTTAGGTGCGGTTATGCCCAGTATTTACGCACAGATTTTGGCTATGGGATGCAAAACTAGCCATTCAGCGTGGGTTTCTACGAAGAACGATGCTATT
>CAMBDK010000021.1 GCA_945865315.1 Chitinophaga pinensis
GAATATATTAAATAATGCAATACAATGAACAATGGTAATTATTAAACCATCCAACATCCAAACATTATCTTTAGGAGAAAACCCAATTATATAAGTTCTATTTAAAGCAACTAAAAATACAATAGATAAATCAAATAATAACCAACCGCAAACTACACTTTTGTTTGTCCATCCAAAATAAACACTTTCCTTTTTAAATAAAATGGAAGACAAAAATTTCATAGTTATATAACTCAAGATTCCTTCTAACAATAAGAATCCGTGGTCTGCAATATAATTCAATCTATAAGAATCACATTCGTAATCGGGACGGAAGAACCAGTCAATATAATTCATTCTGCCGTGCCAAATAGCTCCACACATTTTAAGCATTTGTTCTCTAAAAGCTTCTTGACCTATAAATAAAGTAAAAATGTTTTTAAGAATAATTTCTAAAAGTATACCCCAAATAATGAACCCAACAATAAGCACTATTATTTTAACTGGATTTGTTTTAGGTTGGTTCGGTTTGTCTAATGAAGTTTGTAAATTTTCATTTGTAACATTAGTCGAATCTATATTTTCCATTTTCTTTTTGCGTAGTCGCCACATTTATTTTCTTGCTTACTCTTTCCGGTTTTCAGCTTTCCCCTTTGGGTTAAAGGTTCGTCCGCATTTCGCTAAACTTGCCCATAACATCTCGCTAAACGCTATAATAGCGTATACATATTATTTCCGGTCCTGTATACGCTATTATAGCGTTTATTTTGTAATTAGGTGAATAAGGTAATGGGTCAAAAAAAACGAAATTTTTATTATTTCCTTTATAGGTTTTCAATTTACCCTAATCTTTTATTGTATTAAGAGAATATTAAACCAGAATAATTAATCTGAAGCAAAATCAGCATGTTTTCACCAAAATAGAACATGATAAATGAATTAACAAACATTCAAAAGTTGTAGTATTTGTTAATTTTTCTGTTTTTATTGAGTTTTAAGTGGCTAAAATTTTCTGAATATAGTATAAGTTGGCCTCCCACCTCTTAAAATAAGAAGTTATAAACAAGTTTAATTGGTTTGTTTCTTTATCATTTTACCAATTAAATGATCCAAGCTTAATTTGCCAGCGCCATTAAAAACCAATACAATTAACATTATCATATAATATAATGGTATTTCGAATCCATTATCTGATGCACTAAAACCATTTCCCCAATGAGCAGTTTTTATTGCTACAAACATGGTTATAATAAGTGGGATAGAGATAAACCTTGTGGCAAAACCAAGCGCTAAGAAAATAAAACCAAAAAACTCTGTATAGGAAGCTAGATAAGCATTAAAATGAGGCCATGGTAGTTCAATACTTTCAAACCACTCTGCTATAAGTCCTATATCATTTAATTTTTTCATTGCAGGATCATAAAACCCATATGCAAGAATTAAACGCAGAATTAAAAGTGGTATATAATTAAGGTTTTTTAGTTGGTCAATAACTTTAAAATAAATTGTTTTCATTTTTTTAAAGATTTAAGGTTAATAATAAAAGTTATCAGTTTAATGTTATGTAAATTGAATTATTACAAAGTTAAATCATTTATCAAAATAGCTTTTAAAACTATTTTTAAAAGAGTGAAGCAAATTAATAATTTAATAGTTTAATTTATTAATAATATAATAGAGCAAAAAATATTTATTAAAAAAAGTAACAGCTAAAATGTTATAGGTGCTTCTATTATTATTAATTTATTAAAACGTAATTTTAAAAACCCAGCTTAATTAGTGTCTGTCCATAGAGTCGAGAGTCTGAACTATAATGTTCGAGTTCGAGGCTTTCGTAGTTTTGAAAATCAGGAGTTTACATTGGTAAATGACTGGTTTTCAAAACAATAATAACGAAGAAATCGGACATTATAGACAGACTTTAATTAAATCTTAAAGTAAATTCTGTATCCTTAAATTTATTAAGTTTCTTAATTTCAAGTAAAATATTGCTATTCCAAATAATTTGTTGATTACTATTCATAGACCCCTCCGTTTCATCATCATATTTATTATGATAATTATCCATTTCAATGTCAATAATAGAATATAAGGAATCGCTTATTATTTCAATATTATCAATTGAAATATCTTTATTTTCAATTAATAATTTACGATACTTACGTGAAAACAGTTCTACTATATCAAAATGTCTTTGTTCATGAGTAAGGATGAAATCGCTAATCCAACTTTTCTTTTTCCATGATTTATTGCAGAAAAATACTGCTTGTACTTTAATAATAGCAGCTTCTTTATTTAATACATTAATAGTTTTTATTATATCATAGCTGGTAGAAGCTGCAGCAAACCTTTTTGCAGGTTTTCCTTTAAAATCATTCCAAGTTAAAGCTCTACCTTGTTCCCAAATAATAATGTCGTTATTATATAGGAGAAAGGATGAAAAAATAAATATTAAGACCGGCATTAAAAATAATAGATTTCTTAACATTTTACTTGACGTAGTATTAAAATAAATTCATATTTAATTAGTACAAATTATTCAATAGCAATTACAAACTTTTTTGTAATCATTGATTTAATAAATAAAATTGTGTTTGTTTTTAATTCATCAATTGAAATATTAGAAAATAATTGTGGCGCGTAATTTAATATTTGGTTTATTGTTAAATCATTTTGGCTCACTTGTTCAATAAGAAATGAGTACCAAACAGATAAATCTACAAATTGGATTTTACCGGATTCTTTTTCACGGAATAAAAGAACAAAATAATTCCCCTTTTTTTCAGTAGCTATTGTCGGAGGGTATATATGAATAGGGAATTCTAAAGGTAATAATATAAATTCTGGATTAAATTTAATTTTATCATTGATTATATCGCCCTCAAAGCTCCCATAATTGTATGGCTTATCAGCCATGTTATATAGCTCCATTTCAGCCCATTCAAAATTCAAAAGGTCTGTTAGATAATGGATTTCATGCTTTTTGGCATAATTATTATCAATAACAAAATCTACAAATTCTTTAGGCAATTTCCATACCTGATAATTTTGACATGGATGAATAGAGAAAAAATCATACACTAGTTCCTCCCAAATTTCAGCAGGTAAATATTTATATGCAATAGGAAATGCATTCTCAATGTTATCTTTAATAATATTAAAGACTAACCTGCGGTATTGTGATAAACGATTAGGGGTTAATCCAAGAAGGTCAACAGCTATGCCATCACGGCAATATTTTGCAAGTTGGCTTTGGGCGGTATATGTATCAAGCGATAAGTTCATGTTTTTTACTCCATCTTAAATTTGTTATCGCCTTTAATTTATTTATCTCTCCTTGTAATTCAATCATTTCAGGAATATTAAAATCACGTTCTAATAAAATGGGAACAGGCTGAATTTTCCCAGCAGTATAGTCAAATAAATCAAAAACAGGGTCAATAATAGCTTCTCCGTGTGTATCTATTATTAAATCATCGGAAATTTGAAGATGGCCAGCCATATGAATATATGCAACCTTATCAAGTAATAAGCCATCAATAAAACTTTTTGCGTTATAATTATGGTTAAATGAATTTACGTAAACATTGTTAACATCAAGTAACAACTTACAACCCGATTGCTCCAGAATGGCATTAATAAATGTTAATTCGTCCATTTCAGCAGCTACAGGCGTATAATAAGAAACATTTTCCATGATGAACGGACGTTCTAAATAATCTTGAACAATTTTTATCCTTTCAACTATATGTGTTACCGCATCTTCTCTAAAAGGTATTGGCAATAAGTCATACAAGTGTGCATTATCACATTTAGCATAACTTAAATGTTCTGAATAGATGTCAATATTATATTCTTTCAAAAATGCTTTTAAATTTTTAAGAAAAATAAAATCTAATGGATCTGGACTACCTATAGACAATGACAAACCATGACAAGCAATTTTATACTTATCAGCAATTTGATTAAATTGTTTTTTCCAATAGCCGCCTATTCCTATCCAATTTTCTGGAGCAACCTCCACAAAATCAGGTTTAATAATAGAGCCGCTAATAAATTCTTCGGCAAAATCTCTTCTATATCCTAATCCAATCATAATTATAAAATTAAGGGAGGCTTTTTAAACCTCCCTTTAATTAACTACTTAGGTTTTTTCTCACCACATTTAGCATCTTTTGCTTTTCCATCTGTTTTATGCTCGCCGCATTTTCCTTCACCACATTTAGCATCTTTTGCTTTTCCTTCTGTTTTATGCTCACCACATTTAGCATCTTTTGCTTTTCCATCTTTTTTATGCTCACCGCATTTTCCTTCGCCGCATTTAGCATCTTTTGCTTTTCCATCTTTTTTATGCTCACCGCATGTTGCATCTTTTGATTTAGCATCTTTTGCAGCGCAAGTTAATTCATAGGCATTGATAGCGTCAGATGGATTTCCTAGTAATCCTGTTCTTACTTCTGCTCCTGAACCTAAAGAACTATAATTAGATAATGAATTAGCATCCACATTTGCATTTGTCAATGCAAGTATAGCACTTGTAATTACTGATCCTGAAAGGATAAATTTTTTGTTTTCCATATTTTAAAAAAATTAAAGGGTTAAATAATTTATTTAATTGTATTCAAATATAATAATATTTTTTTTAAAAGCAAATAAATAAAGATATTTTTTATAAAATATATATGAGGTAGTAATCTGTGGGGGAAATTAAAAATTATTTGTAATTATTCTAAATAAACTATAAATTAATTAATAAATATAGATTTCTTTTTATATAAAAAAATGGAGCTTAAATAAATCATATATATATTACTCATTGCATACTATTTTTTTATAATACATTTCCCCTTCCTTCAGTATTTTCATAAAATAAATGCCGCTAGGTAAAGCTATATCTAGCTTTCCGGACTGAATATCCAGCATATTTTTAGAATAAATTTTCTCACCAAAAACATTGAAAATATTAAACGCCAAATCCTTATCCAAATAGTTAAATTTCAAACTAAAAAATCCATTGTTGGGATTAGGATAAATAATTATTTCGTCTTCTAAACCATCCGCTAAAGCCGATGTTTTAATTTCTGTTGTAATAACATTAAAATCTGAAGAGCTTGCCGAACATGAATTTAAATCTGTAACAGTCAAACTATAATTACCAATTTGAGTAAACGTATAACTTTGAAATATACCATCGATAATGATATTACCATTTAAATACCATTGATTACCGGTGGTAGCACTTGAATTTAGAACATTTCCATTTTGAGTAATTTGTGGTGTAGCCGGTAATGGATTTACAGTAATCCAAATAGTATTAGAATTTGCAAAACAACCGTTATCATTCGAAACTACTAGTGAATAATTACCCGAACTGGAAACATTAATTGTTTGATTTGTAGCTCCGTTGCTCCATGTGTAAGTTGAATAACCTGCACCTGCATCTAAAGTTAAACTTTCTCCCTGACAACAAGTTGTTATTCCGCTTGAAGTAGTAATTGTTGGCGCTAACAAAAGCGCTGGTAGGGTAAAACTACTTCCTTCTGAATGAATATAGCCATTAAAAATCCGCCAGTAATAAGTTGTGCCTGGTGAAAAGGACAAAGAGCTAGGGGTACATGGTGCAAATCCATTATCGCACTGGAAGTTAGATGGACCAGAAGTTGATGTTACATTAGAAATATCTTTATGATAGTAAAAACTGAAATTTGGATCAGGTGAAATATCAATCCACCATCCATTGTCGGTGTTTGTCCAATTGAAATTTACATTACCGGAACAGTCCGGAGCTACCTGTAATTTTGTTGCATAGCAATTCACCTGATTTTTAAATGCATTAAAAGAGTTTTTTTGGTCGGAAGAAGTAAAATTACCCTGTTCATAAATACCCCAGTAATTACCTGGGAAATCCATTAAACAGAACCAAATTGCTAAAGCAATTCGCGAATCATTTTTTAATATATTGAACGAAGTTGTTAGGTTATCCGCCTGTCCAGAATTACCTACCAAGTTTGACTGCCAACCAATTTCCGACAACCAAATTTTTTTGGAAGTGTTACCCTCGTAGTTGGTAACATTATTCCAGAAGCCATCAATATTTGCGTTTATTGCTGATGTTATTGTTGAAGCGTCAGAACTTCCCTGTTCGGCATATATATGCATACCGAGGCCATCTAATGGATAGGAGCCCGTTTGCTGATGTATCCAGCTCCATGCTAAATTATTTATACCTTCGTAATAGGTATCGTTAATGTACTGTCCACCATCGCCTCCATTTCCAATATCTGAAGTAAAAAGTGGACCCGAAACTAAAGTAACTTGCCAGGATTGATCGCCCCCGTGATTATTAAAATATTTTGTATTCAGATAAACGTCTTGTAAAATTTTTGCAAACCAATGTGGATGTACTTTTTGCATCGTGCCGCCTTGCCAATCATTAGGTTCATTATAAGACTCATAAACCCTAATTCTGTCTTTAAAATAATCAACTACTTTTACAAAATTAATAGTGTATTGCTGAATCCAGTTATCTGCATCCGTTGTATTTATTCCAGGATATTCTCTCAAAATATCATTAGGATCTCCATTACATTCTGAACCTATTACTCCATAAATCTCAATACCTTGCTTTTCAAAACCGTCCACAATTTCATCATAAGTTTGTTTCCATGTTTTTCCGTTATGAAGCGTCTGATCTTCTGGTGACGACCAAGGGCCTAAAATGAAATTTAAACGTACCCACTGCGTGCAGGTATTAGCAACAATATCAACTGTGGCATTTGCATTAATTTCCCCCGTATTTATATCAATGGGTTGCATGCAGTCAATACCAATACCAGTTTGGCTATTCATTTTTATTATATAAAAGAAAATAAAATATAAAATAAAAATATTTTTTTTCATCTTAAAGTATTTGAAGTTGTGTTTTTAAAAAGTGCTTTTTTTCGATCTCTAAAACCTTATAAGCCAAAATAAAAAAAATCAAATTATTTATAAATGTGCCTATTTTACTTAAAATAGGCCTCTCAAATTTATTAATTTTATACCGCATTTCTAATAGTATGTATGCCATATATCTAAATGTGCGTGGCATCAAAAAAGTGAAAAGACTATTTTCCTATTTAGAAAGCTTTTAATAAAAAATAAATTTAATGAAAATGTATTGTATGATTATTAAATTAAACTTGCCACCAAAGTATTGCAAAATAAAGAAAATATTGAATATGCTGCCAAACTTCATTTAAAAGTATCTTGGTTAAAACTACATAAAATTTTCGATAAATGCAATACCCAATATTTTTTTCTTAAAATAATTTTATTCAAGTACTTATTTCTTTATTATTACTTTTAAAATACATTTAAAACAAACTTTATCATTAGAAGATATATGTTTGCAAAGCGCAATAAATTATTTGCAATTTTTTTGAGATCCAATATTTTCCTTCTTCCACATCTTTTTTACTTATTAACTTTGCTACCTTTAGCATCTTAAAATATAGATGAAAAGACATTGTAGTCTAAAAAAAACGCTAGTAAGCAAGGTGTATTTTTTAAGAATCGATTTTTTTATTTATCGAAATATGAAATAAATAATGATGGCAAAAGCTTTTTTCTATAGTTTTTATTCGAAATTGTAATTTTTAAAAATTCATTAATAATGTCGGCAATCAAAGAAGAATTAAAAAAAAGGAATCAGGATTTATGCGAATTATGTAATGCAGAAATTGCAAGCATTGCATATACAGTGAGTCCAAAAAGTGATGAATCAATTGAAAACCAAGTAGCTGTATGCGATGTTTGCATGAAAGCGACGGATGATAATAATTCAGGATTTCACTGGCGATGTGTAGAAGGGAGCATTTGGAGTCCTTATGCCAGTGTTCAGGCATTGAGTTTCAGGATTCTAAATCAATACAAGGAAGAGGCATGGGCGAATGACCTTATCAGCTCAGTGGATCTTGACGAAAATACCATTCAGTGGGCATTAAGTGCATTTGAAGTTAAAGATATTCATAAAGACGCATTTGGAAATGTGCTTGTGACAGGAGATAATGTGGTGCTTACCCAAGCACTTAATGTAAAGGGAACAAATTTTACTGCTTCAAAAGGTACGGTAGTAAAGAAAATTAAGCTAGTACATGACAATGCTGAGCAAATTGAAGGTAAAATCAACGATCAAGTAATTGTAATACTTACCAAGTTTGTGAAGAAAGGTTAAGGATTTTATTATTATTGTTAATATATAATTACTTGATTTTAGCCAATGCTTTAGTAGCTCTCGATTTGTATTTAGCACTGGTCTTAATTATTGCCTCCAATAAAATTTTAGCCTCTGTAATTTTATTTTGTTTTATCAATGCTTTTGCTTTATTAAAACGTGCTCCATCATAATAAATTATGGCTGCTGAATTAATAAGCATATCAAATTGAACAATAGCCATTTCAGGTTTACTTAGTTTAAGGTAAGCGCAGCCAAGGAAATACAATGCTTCTGGATCGGCTGGTTTTATTTGAAGTACTTTTGTAAAATGCAATACGGCCTGCTCATACTCTTTTGATTCATATCTTTTTTTTCCTTTTCTAATTTCTGTTTGATAAGCCTCTGAGTCCATTTTTGTTTTTTTAGTTGCAATACTATTAAGGCTTTCACCCTCAGAATTTTTCAACATGGAAATAGTTTTTTCGCCTGTATTACTCTCAGGAGCCATGCTTGGAATATCCTCCAGGTTGGTACTTTCTTTTGCCTCAGGTGATTGAGGTGCTGCAGCGTAACCAACATTATCCGAGCCATTCACAAAGTTTGCCCCTTCAGATAGCTTTTGATGTTTAGCAGTTTCCAAATTTTCATGTTCCCCTTTTTCCGATTGGTTTAGTGCAAGCCCCATCTCTTCTAAATCAGCCGCCTCTGCTTTTTTAGATTTTTTATTATTATGGCTTTCAGCAAGCCCCTGTGATTGAACCGGTGCTTGCGCTAAATTATCTTGCGCAATAATTCTTGTGGGAATGGATCCAGGCAATTCACCATCCGTTTTTGAATCTTTTTCAATCATTATTTTTTGTTCCGATTGCTTTTTTATAAATGCTAATTTCGAGGGCTCATTCGTTATAGCATAATTCAATTTTGGTTTTTCTTCTTGAAGTGCTGCTTGAGGTGCAGGGGCATCAGCAGCTCTCAGTAAATCAGATTGTGTGTTTTTTCTGCTTTGTTTTTTACTATCATCTCCATTATTAGTTTGTTTTTGGCCAGCATCTTTAGTTGTAAGTATTTCTGAATCTTCAACAATTACAGTCTCTACTTCCTTGGCCTCTATATCATTAGCCTTAAGGCGATAGGCGTCTGTGTCTTCTGATGTAGTTTTAAAATTTTCTTCTTTTGTAGCTGTTGATTTACCAATAACTTCCTCTGGTATTAAATTATCACTTAGCATTCCTCTATCGTTCGATTTATTCAAATTGTTGTTAAAAAGGAAAAACAATCCGATGAGTAATGCAAGTCCGGCAGCAATAGCTATTAAGGGATTCCTCCATAATATAATTGGTTTGGATTTTTCGCTTGCTATAGTAATTTTTTTATCTATATTTAGTAAAATATCTTCTAATTTTGAAGCTTCTTTCATTTGCATTGCCCCATCCAAAGCATCGGCACACAGCTCACATGCAAGGCTATGTTTTTCCACCGCATGTTTTTCTTTGGCTGTAAGCTGATCGTTCATATAACGCAACAGCATATCCCTCGAAAGGCACTCCCCCTTATTAAATATTATATGTTGTTTATCAATCATTTAATTAGCCCCCTCCATACAAATTTTTAAATTTCTTTTACCATTCTGAATAAAACTTTTTACATCATTCATTGTAAAGCCTGTTTCATCTACTACTTCCTGGTAACACTTCTCTTTAATAAAAAAAAGATCCACTGAAATGCGCTGTTTTTCATTCAGTTTGCCTATGCAATCTTCCAGTTTGGTAAGTGTTTTTTCTTTATTATTTCCACTAATCAGATGCTCATCATGTATTGTTTCCATAAAAAAGGAAGCATCTTTTTTAAATTCTTTTTGTTTTTCCAACAAATTCTTCGCCGCTCTAAGCTGCATTAAACAATTGTTTTTTGATACCATGTATAACCAAGCCTTAAAATTAGCAATTGAATGTTTTTTAAGGTCGGTAAGTAACTTTTCAAATATCTGCATCACAGCATCCTGTGCTTCATCCTCATCTTTTAAGTACTTCATACATACGCCAAAAACAAGGTGAGTGTATCTTTTAAATAACACACCTACTATTGAATTGTCGCCAAGTTCCTTATAGCGTTCAATTAATTCAAGGTCAGTAAGGTTTTTTATGTTAGAATTTAAAGTCAATTTTTAAAAAGATAAAATAAAATTCAATTTATTTTTTTTGATTTTATGGAATTTAAATTATTCCATCATCTAACAATTAAATAGGATACAAAATTAAACTAATAAAAACCATAACCATGAAAACTCAAACAAAAAAAATTACAGGAACAGTGTTAGCTGCCACTGGCCTTATGGCACTAGCAAGCTGGATGATACCAGAAAATTATCGCATAGCAATAGAGAATGACTTAATTGCCAAGCTCAAAAAAAAATCCTCGCTTTTTATGGAAAGACTTCCTGAAGATCGAATTTATCTTCAATTCGACAAACCCTTTTATGCATCGGGGGAGACTATTTGGTTCACAGTTTTTGTACGCGATGGGGAATTGTTTAAAGCAAGCGGACAAAGCGATTTGGTTTATGTTGATCTTATATCTCCTAAAGGAACCATCGAAAGAACAATTACAGTTATCGCTAAAAATGGCATGGCGCAGGGTGATTTCTCATTAGGTACTGATGTTCTTGGAGGAATATATAAAATTAAAGCCTATACCAATTGGCAAAAAAATGATATCGCCATTGCAGGGTCAAGCTCCGAAAAATACGGTTTCGAAAAGGAAATACAAGTGCAGGATATTGTATTGCCGAATTTAAAAATGAAATTAGATTTTGTTAAAAAAGCATATGGTCCTGGTGATGAGGTAGAAGCTAAAATTGAAATAAATACGAATGAAAATAAACCGCTAGCCAATTATAAGTTAAAATATGTGGCAAATATTAATGGTAAACAAGTGGTGAACGAAATTGCAATGACCAATTTGGATGGTATAAAAACAGTGAAATTTAAACTTCCAGAAAATTTAATAAGCAATGATGGATTAGTTAATATCGTGATCGATTATAATGGCAGCGCCGAAAGTATTTCGCGTTCTATACCTATTGTATTGGGGAATATTGATCTTGTTTTTTTTCCTGAAGGTGGAGATATTATTTCTGGATTACAGGAAAATATCGCTTTCAGGGCATTGAACGAATTTAACAAGCCTGCCGATATTGAAGGTATCGTAAAAGATACCGATGGGAAAGAAGTTGCAAAATTCAGCAGTTTCCATATGGGGATGGGCGCATTCAGTTTTAAGCCTGTTGCTGGTGAAAAATATATTGCTGTGATAACTAAACCCGAAGGAATAAAAAAAGAATACGAATTGCCGGAAGCATTAGCAAAAGGATATGCTTTGAGCGCAGATAATTCTGTTAATACCGAAATAACTCTAAATATAGAAAGTACAGAGAGCGATGAACTTTCTATTATTGGGCAGGTTCGTGGCAAAATTTATTACGCAACAGCAATAAATGTGAAGCCGGGGCAAAATAAATTAGTTATACCCATTAGCAATTTCCCAATTGGAGTAGCCCAATTTACTTTATTCGATGGTAAAGGTATCGCTCGCGCTGAGCGTTTGACTTTTGTAAATAAAAACAAACAGCTGCACATTGATGTTCGTACAGATAAAGATAAATATTTACCAAGGGAAAAAGTAAAAATGACAGTTTCTGTTGTGGATGATAATGGTGTACCCATGCCAGGTAATTTTTCGATGAGTGTGGTGAATGACCAGCTGCTTTCTTTTGCTGATGATAGATCAGGGAATGTTTTATCAAAAATGCTTTTGGAATACGATATAAAAGACAACGTAGAAGAGCCTTCATTTTATTTCGATAAAACAGAAAAGAATGCCGATAAAGCATTAGATTATTTACTGATGACTTCAGGATGGAGAAGGTTTGATTGGGCAAAAATAATAAATGATGTGGCACCCTTGTTAGCTTATCAGCCTCAGCGTGCCATTGTTTCCGGACAAGTTATGGATGCTGCTACAGGAAGACCAATTGCTAACGTTGATATTAAATTAGCATCAAATGGAAATACATTTAAAACGGACGACCAGGGGAAATTTATTTTCAATAAAATAGATCTTTCACAGGTAGAAGGATTCAATTTGTCTGCTGCAAATTACAGAACTCAAAACCAAACCGTTAATGCTTACGGACAAAATCTAGTTTATTATTTATACGGAAATAATTATATGGAAAACTATTATTCCTCAGTACCATCTTCAAATGACAGAATATTAGAAGTGCAATCGAGAAATAATCCAGAGGCTGTTATGGGAGCTGCACCGATGAAGGATAGGCTAATGAAAAACGAGGGCCGACAAAAAGATGGAATGCCTTTACATTCTGAAAAAGCAAATTTCAAAAAAGATAAGGATCCCCAAATAGCTGCAGATTTCAAAATAGCCCTTGCAGATCAAAAGCAGGAAAAAAATAATGCAGGTATGGACATCAATGAAAATCGAAAATTTAAAGTTAAGGATGATCGCAGCAGCAGACTGGAAATGGCAGATGAAGAAGAAGATGCTGGGATCAATCGTCAGATAAATAATAATGGCATAATTTATTATCGTGCAAAACAATTTGCTGCTCCAATTTACGACAAACAAGAAACTATTGCCGAACGCAATGATTTCCGCAGTACTATTTATTGGAACGGAAATGTGGAAACAGATCGTACGGGGAAAAAGACAGTTGAGTTTTATAACTCAGACGATATATCTTCTTTCCGCGCAACAGTAGAAGGTTTCGCTGCTGATGGAATGGTAGGTAGGACAGAAAAAAAATATTTTACACAACTACCATTTTCTTTAAGTATCAAAATTCCGGTGGAAGTGGCAACAGCAGATATTGTTTCCATCCCTGTTACTTTAAAAAATAATACGACGAAGGAGATTTATGGTATACTTGATGTTTCTGCTCCTTCAACTTTAAAATCACTGTCAACAATAGAGAAACTTTATACCATAGCAGCAGGGAAAGCAAAAACCTTGTACCTCGATTATAAAGTGCTGCCTGCAATTGGTGAAGGTGATTTCTCAATATCTTTTAAAGCCTGCGGATTGAGCGATGCTTTCAGACAAAAAATAAAAACAGTATCCAAAGGATTTCCGGTTAACCTTTCCTTTAGTGGAAATGAAATAAAATCGGAATACACTTTCGATATTAATAATCTTGTTGAAGGTTCCCTGAATGTTCATTTTACTGCATTCCCTTCCGTAGTAAGTGATCTAATGACAGGTGTGGAAGGGATATTACGTGAGCCATCAGGGTGTTTCGAGCAAACATCCATGAGTTCCTATCCCAATATCATGGCCTTGGACTACATGCAAACAACAGGAAATACAGATACAAAAACGATGGCTCATGCCGCTGAACTCATCGATCGTGGTTATAAACGTTTGGCTACTTTCGAAACATCGCAAAAAGGTTACGAATGGTTTGGAGCAGCACCCGCCCACCAAGGTTTAACAGCCTATGGTCTGATGCAATTCAACGACATGAAAAATGTATATAATGGTGTGAATAAGGACATGATTGACCGCACAGCAAAATGGTTGATGAGTCAGAAAGATGGAAAAGGGGGATGGGCGCGTAACACTATCGCTTATCACAGTTTTGGTCAGATAAGCGAAGACATCATGAACGGGTATATTGTTTATGCTCTTACTGAAGCTGGGTACAAAGATTTCAATACTGAATTAGATCATTCTACCAACAAAGCATTGGAAACAAAAGACCCTTATCAAATGGCTATGATGGCAAATGCATTGATAAAATCTAGTGACCCTCGTGCTGAAAATATGATGAAGCAATTGTTGAAAACTCAAAATGTGGATGGTTCATTTACTGGCACCACACACTCCATAACCTATTCACAAGGACAATCGCTTACTGTTGAAACAACAGCAATTGCAATTATGGCGATGCTGAAGAAGTCCTCTAATTATGCTGTTGCTTTAAATAATGCAGTAAAAGCTTTAGTAAAAACACGAAGTGGTTATGGGGTATTTGGTAACTCACAAGGTACAGTTCTGGCATTAAAAGCGCTTACTGAATATGCTAAACAAAGCAAAAAAATAGCAGAAGATGGAACAATAGAAATTTATTCGGGGAATAAAAAAATCGCTGAACAAACATACAAAGCAGGAGAAACAGGGACCATAAACATTGATAGTATTGGAGAATATTTTGCAGCAGGAAAGAACACTATCAAAGTAAAATTTGTAGGAACAAAAACTGCTCTTCCGTATTCTATTGGTATAGATTATAACACTTCCCTTCCGCCAAGTTCAACAGAGTGCAATGTAGTAATCACAACTAAATTAGCTAATAAAATAGCTTATGTTGGTGAAACAGTTCGTTTGAGTACCACATTAAAAAATTGTAAAAACGAAGGATTGCCAAGTACCATGTGTATCGTTGGCATTCCGGCAGGTATGACGGCACAACCTTGGCAGTTAAAAGAATTGCAGGATAAAAAAGTGATCGCATATTATGAAGTGCTGGGGAATAATGTAATATTCTATTTCCGGAACATGGCTCCAAATGAATTAAAAGAAATTAATCTTGACTTGAAAGCCGAAATGCCTGGTGATTATGATGCTCCGGCTTCATCAGCGTATTTGTATTATACAAATGAATTTAAATCCTGGTGTGGCATGGATAAAATATCAATTAAAAAACCAATGTAAATGAAATTTTAATCTTCAGTTCGAAGTTTTTTGCGAGGGACTTTTGCACGCTTGATCTCAAAAAAAATAATTAATGAGATAGCTTAGTTCCTCGCAAAAAATTTCAAAAAATAGTTTTATAAATATTTTTAATTATTGCATTTTTTTAGATAATCTATTATGAATAATATATTTTTAATATTACTCTTTTTTCCTTTTTTTGCTTTTGCACAGTTGCAGGATAAGCAGGATAAAAATAACATGTCGTATTGCGGAGATTGCGATGAAATAAAAAAAATAAAGAAACAGCAAATGGCAGAGCGTCTTTCTTCAAATGCTTACAGAGGGAAAAAGAAAAATCATTATTTGCAACATGTTTACTTTCGAAATTCGAGAATTATAAAAAAAGTTTTTAAAAAACACAATAAAAAAATAGATTATCATAATAGTTGTTTTGTGTGGTAGGGTAGGGTCCAGTTTTTTTATTATATGATAGCCGTGCATCAGCTTTTGAAGCTGCGTATTTGCTCTATGGATAAGGTACAATTTTTTTAAGCTTGGTAATTGGTATCTTTGCCCTAGTTTTTCTTTTTACAAACTTTGAATGGAAATATAAAATATATACTAATTTCACAAGCAATAAATTTTATAAATAAAAAAAATAAAATTGAAACCAAGCATTGATAAGATATTTAAAATAAAAACACTAGCAGAATTTAAACTGATGGCTTTTGCCGTCTTTGATTATCAATATAATAACAATGAGGTTTACAGGGAATATATAATTTCTTTAAAAGTAAATACTAATAATATTAAAGAGCTGGACCAAATCCCTTTTCTGCCAATTGAATTTTTTAAAACTCATAGCGTAATATCAGATGTTAATGAAAATGACCGTTCGGCACTATTTACTAGTAGTGGCGATATTAAGAGTAAACATTATGTGAGTGATGTATCTATCTATGAAAATAGTTATCGCAAAGGATTTGAATATTTTTATGGTAATATCAAAGACTATATTGTCCTAGCCTTATTACCATCCTATTTAGAACGTTCAGGGTCTTCATTAATATACATGGCAGAAGATTTAATAAAAAGGAGTAAAAATTCATTGGAGGGTTTTTATTTAAACAATTATAATGAATTAATAATACGGCTTAATGAACTTGAACAACAAGGGCAAAAAACTTTATTATTGGGTGTAAGTTATGCATTGCTTGATTTAATTGAGAAGGAGAAATTCCAATTAAACCACACAATTGTTATGGAAACGGGAGGAATGAAGGGAAAACGTTCAGAAATGGTGAGGGAGGAGTTGCACGGTATTTTATGTAAAGGTTTTGGCCTGAAGCAAATACATAGTGAATATGGAATGACAGAGTTATTATCGCAAGCGTATTCAACAGGAGCTGGCATTTTTAATTCACCTCCATGGTTAAAAATTATGATCCGTGATATGAATGATCCTTTTTCTTTTTTACCCAATAATAAAACTGGCGGCATTAATATTATCGATCTTGCCAATATTAATTCCTGTTCATTTATAGCTACGCAAGATTTAGGTAAAACAATTTCAAAAAAATCATTTGAAGTGCTTGGACGCTTTGATAATAGTGATATTAGGGGATGTAATTTGTTGGTGGAATAATGGGAAAAACTGGATTGAAATAAGAATTACAAAAAAAAATGCATTTGTCTTTACTATAATGTATCCTAAGTTTGGTTTGGATTTGCAATCCAAATCTATTTATTTGCTGATTTTAAATCCCTGCCTCTATGATCGGGATTGAAAATACCTACCAGCAGTGGTAATTAGGTTTGAAATAAAAAAATAGAAAATAGCACTTTTCTTCACTACATTGTATTCGCCCAATAGTATTGTGGGATAATTAAGTTAAATTGTTTAATTAATTAACGCAGCCAGTTATTTATTAAATAATTTCCAGCACTTCAGCTTTTTTGTCTTGATAATAATATTTTCCTTTTACAGCCATTTCTTTCATTTTAGAGGTAGGCTTGAAGCGTTTGCCATATTTTTTAGCTAGCAGGTTGCAATCAGCCACAAATTTCTTTAATCCTATGGTATCAATATAAGAAATTACGCCTCCTGAATAAGGAGCAAATCCCCATCCTAATATTGAACCAATATCAGCATCGGCAGGTTTATTTACAATTTTCGACTCTATACATTTAACAGCTTCAAGCGACTGGATGAATAATAGTCGCTTTTTAATCTCTTCTACTTCCGGTTGCTTTGATAATTGAGGGTATACATCGGCAATTCCCGTCCATAATACTTTTTTGCCACCTTGCGGATAATCATAAAATCCTTTTTTAGCTTTTTTACCAGGTCGGTCTAATTCTTCAAAAAATTTATTAATTACTGATATTGCAGCGTCGTTCCTTATTTTTCCTGTATCCAATTCTGTTTGTTTATTTATTTTATAACATAGTTCCAGGCTTAATTCATCGGCTAATGCTAAAGGTCCTACTGGCATGCCGGCCATTTTACCTGCATTTTCAATTAGTGCTGGAGAAACACCATTAGCAAGGCATTCCAGTCCTTCAAATATATAAGTTAATACCACTCTAGTGGTATAAAATCCCCTACCATCATTCACAACTATAGGAGTTTTTTTTATTTTTTTTACCAAGTCAATTGCCATGGCAATAGCATAATCAGAAGTTTTAGCACCTAAAATAATTTCAACTAGCTGCATTTTATCAACAGGAGAGAAAAAGTGAATGCCAATAAAATTTTGAGGTCGTGCCGAAGCTTTTGCTAATCCTGAAATGGGTAGGGTAGAAGTGTTGGATGCAAAAACAGCATTGGGTCCAAGCACTACTTCAGATTCTTTGGTAACAGCCGCTTTTAATTCACGATTTTCGAAAACTGCTTCAATCACCATATCACAATCGGCAATACCAGAAGGGATATTTGTAGTTACTATTCGAGCCAGTATTTCGTCATACTTTTCTTTGCTAAGTACATTATTAGCAAGTTTTTCATCTAACAATTTAACAGAATATGCTTTTCCTTTTTCGGCAGCTTCTATTGTAACATCTTTTAATACTACATTTAAACCATTTGTTGCTGCTACATAAGCAATCCCTGCTCCCATCATTCCAGCTCCAAGAATACCAATTTTGTTAAGATTTGTTGGTGGAATGTCCGATGGTCTGGCAGCACCTTTATTTGCTTCATTCATATTAATGAACAGCGTACGGATCATATTTTTTGATTCAGAACTTAATACACAATGTGTGAAATATCTGCATTCTACAGTTAATGCCTTATCTATAGAAAGCTGTAAGCCCTCATAAATACAGTTTATAATGGCAATAGGGGCAGGGTAATTTCCATAAGTTTTTTTGAGGACCAATCCGGCAGCAGCAGGAAGGGCCATTAATAATTTAGGACTTTGTATCCCGCCGCCAGGAATAACAAATCCGCTCTCATCCCAAGGTTGTAAAGCCTTACCAACATTATTAATCCATTGTTTTGCAGCAATAATAAGTTGTTCGTTGGAATCAACCAATTGATTAATTAAGCCAAGTTTCAAGGCTTGATCAGGCCGTAGCTTTTTACCTTCGAGTAATAATGGCAATGCTTCTAATACGCCTATCATGCGGGGTAATTTTTGAGTACCTCCTCCTCCAGGAAGCAACCCAAGCAATACCTCTGGCAATCCAATTTGAATTTTAGAATCATTAACAGCGATGCGATAATGACAAGCAAGACACAGTTCGTATCCACCACCGAGGGCCGTTCCATTAATGGCTGCAACCACAGGTTTTCCTCCAGTTTCAGTTTTTCTTAGCACAGCATGAAGCCGATTGGTTATTGCCATGATTATTTTTGGTTCATCAATGCCCATTATCATTTTCAAATCAGCACCAAGCATAAAATCTTTTTTTGACGATGTAAGGATAATTCCTTTTACAGCTGTATCGGCAATGGCGTTACTAATGTTAATTTCAAAGTCGCCAAGAAATTCAGCATCAATTACATTTACGTTTGATTTTGAATTATCAAAGCTTATGGTTGCAATACCATCTATGTCTTTTGTGTAGTGTATCATAATGTAAAAAAGTAGTTTCTAATGAAAGATTATTTGTAAATATTAGAATGATAGTATTTAATGATAATCAAAAAGGTAAAAAAATATTATTTAATAAAAAGCTTATATAACTATACCCTTTCAATTATTGTAGCAATACCCATTCCACCGCCAATACAGAGGGTAATAAGTCCGGTTTGTTTATTAGTTCTTTCCAATTCATCTAAAATAGTTCCTAAAAGCATAGCACCAGTAGCACCTAAGGGATGTCCCATAGCAATAGCACCACCATTTACATTTACTTTATCAGGAGCAATATTTAGTTCTTCCATAAAGCGGAGAGGAACCACAGCAAAAGCTTCATTTATTTCGAATAGATCGATATCGGAAACGTTCATTTTTGCTTTTTTTAATGCCTTTAAGGATGCAGGATAAGGCGCCGTAAGCATGATGGTGGGTTCAGCACCAACCACAGCAAAGGATCGTATTTTTGCTCTTGGTTTCAGATTTAATTTAATGCCAATTTTTTTACTTCCAATAAGCACAAGAGAAGCTCCATCAACAATACCTGAAGAATTACCTGCATGGTGCGGATGCAACAATGTTTCCACTTCTGGATATTGCTGAATAGCAACAGCATCGTAACCTGCCATAGTACCAATGGATTCAAATGCTGGCTTTAGTGAAGAAAGTTTTTGAAGCGTAGTATCCGCACGCACAATTTCGTCTTTTTCAATGATAGTAATGCCATTCAAATCTATAACAGGAACTATTGATTTTTGAAACCTGCCTTCATTCCATGCAGTAGTAGCACGAAGGTGCGATTCTACAGCAAATGCATCGAGAATGGAACGGTTATAACCATATTTGGTAGCAATTAAATCGGCTGATATGCCTTGAGGAACTATGTGATGCTTAAGAATCATATTGGGATCTGAGAATAATGCAAAGCCATCAGCTCCCATTAAAACCCGCGACATAGATTCTACACCACCTGCAACTATGAGGTCTGTAAATCCTGACATAATATACGCTGCCGCTTGATTAATAGCTTCCAATCCAGAGCCGCAATAACGGTTCAATGAAACTCCTGCAGTATTATTGCTATATCCAGCAGCGATAGCAGCAGTTTTTGCAATGTCGGAACCTTGTTCAGCAATTTGAGTAACACAGCCGATAATAGCATCCTCTACATACGAAGTATCTAAATTATTCCTTTCGCGAATGGCGTTAAAAGTTGTTGTTAGTAATCGTAATGCGGGAACTTCGTGTAGGGCTCCATCTTTTTTCCCTTTTCCTCTGGGAGTGCGGACTGCATCATAAATATAAGCTTCTGCCATTTTTATAGTTTATTTTTTCTTTATAAAAATAATTTATTATAATATTTTTTTGACCTAATAAAAACAAGATTTAAAATAATATATTAAAATTAAAAAAAGATGTTAATCTGAAAAATTACAATCTATCGTAAATGTAATAATAATATTAAGATTTTTAAAAAAGTATTGAAATAGCGTTTAGGAACGAATATTTATTTAAATAAAAAATATATTTTAATTCCAAAAATAATGAGCTGAGGCAGAAAAAAAACTATAAATAGTATTGGAAAATCAGCTATTGTTATTTTATATTTACTTATTGTTAGATGAGTAAAGTATAAAAGAAGCTTTACCAATTAAATGATTTTCCGGAACAAATCCCCAGTACCTAGAATCAATTGAGTTATAACGGTTATCGCCCAAAACAAAAAAATAATTCATTTTAAAAGTGTACGTTTTAGCATATTTCCTATTTATAAAAACAGAGTCGTTTTTATTTTCAACAGTATTATTTTCGTGCTGCTCTATAATTTTTTTATAAAAAATTAAATTTTTATTATCTAATACAATGCTATCACCTTGCTTGGGAATATAGAGAGGCCCAAAATGATCTATATTCCATTTAACAGCTGCATTATTCGGGAAATATTTAGAAGAATATGCTTCTTTTGGAGTGATATTTTTTTCGACAAAGTTTATATCCTTTAAATTTAATAGTGAATCCGCATTGTTTTCTGAAATAAAAACATGGTGCTTATTTCCTGTAAATCTGTTATTGGGTGCATAGTTTCTAAGTTTATTTAATACAATGGAATCAATATTATTGCCATTGCTAGTTATGGTATAGTTAAATAATATATTTTCAGTTTCTACCAATTTTTCACCATTTATAAATACCTGTCCATTATCTATTAAAATACTATCGCCAGGCAAGCCAACGCAACGTTTTACATATTCAGTAAGCTCATCTGTTGGAAGATTGTTAGGTATAGGAAGATTAAATACGATAATATCATTTTTTTTAACAGAGGAATACCCCGGGATTCTCAAGTAAGGCAATTTTATCCAATCTAAAAATAAATGTTGGTTACCCCACGATAAGGAAAGCGGTGTAATAGGAAATCGAGGCCCGTAAGCTAATTTATTTACTAATATAAAATCACCTTCATGCATTGAATTGTGCATAGAGGGTGTATAAATTTGAAAGGTTTGGAAAATAAAAATTTTAGTAAACAGCCAAATTATAAATGCAAAAAAAAGGATTTGTAATATTTTATTTATTGTAGTCATTTTTTAGTTGAATCCAAGTTATTAATACTTAAAGTATAATTTTTTAATAATGATAAGTTCATTGTTCGATTTTAAGATTAATTAAATTATTATACATATAGTTTGTAAAAAACACATATCTTTTATGCGTTGATGTAAAATAGGATTTTGAGTAATTCGGTACAAACAATTATAATTAAATTAATCGAATAAAATTTAAAAAAACAGGAATTGATTATATTAAATGGTTGTAATATCATTTTAAAAGGATTTACAAGGTAAATACTTTATGTTTTTCATTGAAAAACCTAAAAAAGTGTTCATTAATTTACTAATTGAAATATTTTGATAGTATATTTGTAATGCATATTTTTAGAATATAAATGAGATGTATTATAAATTACCAATTCTCTTAATAGCTTTTTTGCTAATTAATTTTGAACTTTATTCACAAGATGAAATATGCAACTGTCCGGGCCAAAATAAAGTTGGTAAAGGATCTATATATTTTATGTGGGGTTATAATCGAGACTGGTTTTCGAAAAGCGATATTCATTTCAAAAATACTTCAGGAGAGTTCAACCCAGTAACCAATAATTACGATTCATACGATTTTACTCTCTTTGGCTTAAAAGCAGAAGATCGTCCAGGTTTTAAAAAACTTTTGACTTCTGATTTAACCATACCACAATACAATTACCGCCTTGGATATTATTTTAATGATAAGAATGATTTAGGAATAGAAATAAATTTCGATCATACCAAATATGTGATGGTTAATTATCAAAATTTAAGATTGGAAGGAACCATTCGTGGACAATACTATAATCAAGACACAGTAGTACAAGCAGTGGATTTTTTAGCTTTTGAACATTCTGATGGAGCAAACTTTTTAATGTTAAATATAATTAAGCGACAACAATTTTTAGTTACTGCAAACAAGAAACATTGGGTAAGTGGCATTGTAAAAATTGGAGGAGGTATTGTAATTCCAAGAACAGATATTACCTTATTTGGACAGCGCTTAAATAATCGTTTTCATATTGCTGGATATTTATTTGGTATTGAAAGTGGAATACGATATGATGCTTTCAAATATTTTTTTATGGAATATACTGTAAAAGGTACTTGGGCAAATTACACAAATGTATTGGCTATTGGCAGTGGAAAGGTGAATCATAGCTTTTATACTTTGCAAAATATTTTATTATTAGGTGTTCAGTTTCCCCTGTAATTGAATGGATAAATTATTATAGAGGATGGTTTGGCCCATATAGCTTTAATAAGGCTGGGCTGATTAGCAAAAAAAATTGACAATTATCTAATTACTCAATAATTCCTTAACAATTGCCGAAATAGTTTTACCATCAGCCTTACCAGCTAATTGTTTAGAAGCAATACCCATTACTTTACCCATATCTGCAGCCGAAGAAGCTCCAACTGCTATAATGATTTTGGAAATTTCAGATTTTATTTCTTCAGAACTCATTTGTTTAGGCAGATAGGCTTCAATAATACCTGCTTGAAACAATTCCACATCGGCTAAATCTTTACGATTTTGAGTTATATATATTTCAGCGGTTTCTTTACGTTGTTTTGCCATTTTTTGAAGGGCTTTTAACTCTGTATCATCATTATAGCCTTCGGCAGAGGTTTTTAATAATAATATAGCAGATTTTACAGCACGTAGCGCTTCTAATTTAGCAGCATCTCTTGCTAGCATAGCCGTTTTGATATCCGAATTTATTTTTTCCTCTAATGCCATTATATAAATTTTTAATTATTTATTTATTGTTTATTATATATTTATTGAATTTAAAAACCATATAAATTTCAAATAATATCTCTTTAAATATTTGTATGATTTAATAGACTATTTTTCTAAAACAATCCATTAATTTCAGCATCAATTTTATTGATAATAAGTCCCAGATCTTCTTGTTTTTCAAGGAAATTAATATTGTCAACATCCACAATTAAAAGTTTCGCACCAGGATGATTTTGGTCATAGGAACTTATAAATGCTTCATAACGTTCATTCAATCGTTTTAAATAGTCTAATCGAATTGCATTTTCATAATCACGCCCACGTTTTTGAATTTGATTTACCAAGGTAGGTATGGATGCCCTCAAATAAATTAATAAATCGGGAGGAGAAATAAAAGATTCCATCAATTTAAACAAAGCAAAATAATTTTCAAAATCACGGGTAGTCATTAAGCCCATAGCATGCAAATTTGGTGCAAAAATATAAGCATCTTCATAAATCGTCCTGTCTTGAATTACTGTTTTACCTTTGCTCCTAATTTGTTGTATTTGTCCAAAGCGGCTATTTAAAAAATACACCTGTAAATTAAAAGACCAACGTTGCATGTCTTCGTAAAAATCATTCAGGTAGGGGTTGTCGTCGGCATCTTCAAAATGCGGCTGCCATTTATAATGTTTTGATAAAAGTGTAGTAAGTGTAGTTTTACCCGATCCTATGTTACCTGCTATTGCTATGTGCATACTTAATTTAAATAATTTTTAGTAAATTAATTGTTCAAATATATTGTTATTTTTTAGATGTATCCTCCTTAATTGATAACGAAAATACAAAATCTAGAAGTTTACTGTTATAAAAAAATGAAATTGTGAATAAGTTTTTTAAAATAATATTTTTTTTAAAAAATAAGATAGTTTATAACATTTACTTTATTTAATACAACTTTTAGAATTATTAATAAAAATCAAAATAACACATCATTTTAGTTCCTTTAAAGGATATATAAAAATATATTATAAAAAGTAAAATATAGCAATATAGGCTATGCTATTGGATTGGTATCCTATAAAAATAAAATAGTTGTAATATTTTTAAAAAAAAATTAATAAAGTATTTCCTCCATTGGCCACAAAATTATTGGATTCTATAAATTGAAATTGATTTAGACCCTTGAAGTATTAAAACATCCATTTCCAATCTAAAATTTTGGAATTCAATTTCAGGAGTTTCAAACTGCAATGTTTCGGTAGTTTTTAAATTATAGGACAACACTTTTTTATCAGAAATATAATATATCATATCTCCTATAGCCTGGAAATGTTTTATATTTTTTTCAAAAAAAGTTTTATAATAGGTGCCATAAATATCGAAAATTAAAATGCCCGAGGATGGGTTATTAAGATAAATTCTATTGTTGTATTCCATCAAATAATTTGGCAGTAAATCTATGTTTATTAAATTACTAAGATTCCCAGATTCTTGGGTTATTTCATTAGATTGATTCATCCGCAATATTTCCATGTTCTGTTGATTGTATAACCATATTCCATTATTAAATGAAGAGCAGACCAATTGAGTTTGTTGGTAATTAATTTTGTCGAGGGCTAGTGGCTCGCCGTTGATACTCAATGTATTATCTAAAAAAATGATTTGTGAAAATTTTCTGTAAAATACCAATAAGCGTAGCATGTTGGAAGCGTCAACAAAATCGATATTCCCTAAATTTTTATTGCTATATTTATATAGTAATTTTCCATTTTTATCAAATTTAATAAGCTCATCCCCCTTAATTACATAAATATTACTTTGGTTGTCGCTTGTAAAAAAATCGGCTTCTATATTAATTGTTGAAATTAGGCTATATTTATTTTGTGCAAAGCTTGAAGAAATGCATAAAAAATACAAAAAAAAGAAATAGTATTTTTTGATTGCATCCATTTTCTGATGGGTTTTATTTATAAAAAAGCTTTTCATCTAATTGTTTTAAACTGCTAAAAAAATATTTTTTTTATATAGAATTAGATTTAATAAGTGCAAGTAGCTCTTCCAAAAATTTCCTGTCATTGGATAACCGTGGCACCTTATTTTGTCCACCTAATTTTTTTTTGCTTTCAAACCACTTATAGAATGAGTCTTTTGGCAGTGATCTAATGATAGGCATTTTTAATATCAAATTTTGGTAACGTTTGGCTTCATAATCAGAATTTATGGATTTCAAAGCATTATCAAGCATTTCAGAGAAATATGCTATTGAATTTGGTTGTATTTCAAATTCTATGAGCCATTCATGAGCTCCCTTTTCATCCCCTTCCATAAAAACTGGCGCAGCTGTATATTCTTTTATTTGAGCACCAGTTTTTTCACAAGCTATCCCCAATGCTTTGTCGGCATTATCAACAATTATTTCTTCGCCAAAAGCATTCATAAAATGTTTGGTACGCCCATTAATAATAAAACGAAATGGGTATAAAGATTTAAACATAATAGTATCTCCCAGCATATAGCGCCATAAACCTCCATTGGTAGATATTACCAATGCATATGTAACACCTATTTTCACTTCATCTAATGATAAAGTTTTACAATCAACATCAACTAATTCTTTGAAAGGTATAAATTCATAATATATACCATAATCGAGCATCAACAATAAATCATGGGAATCTCGCTGATCCTGAATTCCAAAAAAACCTTCTGAAGCATTATATAATTCTAAATAATTAATGTCAGATTTATCGAAAACAGTATTAAATTGTTCCTTATAAGGTGCAAAATTTACCCCACCATGAAAATACACTTCGAGATTAGGCCACACTTCGGATATAGATTTTTTATTTGTAATTTCCAATAAGCGTTTCATTATTAACAACATCCAAGAAGGTACACCAGCAAGGCTTACCATATTTTCAGTAATTATTGCTTTGGATAATTTCTCTACTTTTTCATCCCAATTATCCATTAAGGCAATAGATAAATCTGGTGAACGAAAGAACTCAGCCCATATGGGTAGGTTATTAATTACGATAGCAGATAAATCACCATTTTGTGATTCATAATCACCAAAATTATCTGTTGCCAAGCTCCCTCCTAAACCTAAATTTTTCCCTGTAAATAATTTGGTATCTGGATAAAGCGAACAATAAATTGCTAACATATCTCTCCCTCCATTATAATGACAATCCTCTAATGACTCCCTACTAACGGGTATAAACTTACTTTTATCGTTGGTAGTACCCGATGATTTCGCAAATAATTTTATTTCGGTATTCCATAAAATATTTTGCTCCCCCCTGCGTATTCTGTCAATATATGGTTTTAGAGATTCGTAATTCTGAATAGGGACATTCCTTTTAAATTGTTCGTAATTATTTATATTTTTAAAGTTGTACAATTTACCCCATTCGGTATCCTTTGCCGAATTTATTATTTTGCGCAAGGTCTCCTGCTGTATATCATGCGGATACTTAATAAAAAGTTCTATTTGGTGCATTCGTTTTTTTATCCACCAAAAGGCTATTGAATTTAATATAGGCATAAAAAAATGTCAGTATTTAGTTTGCAACAATCTTTAAAATTATAAATAAAATGTTGTAATGAGAGCTTTATTTTATTTTTAAAAGCCTATTAAATAAATGTATCCAGCTATATACGATTCCCGAAAATAGAACTTCCTAGCCTAATTAAGGAACTACCATTTTCTATTGCTATAGTATAATCGGAACTCATTCCCATGCTTAATATTTGGATAGATGGATTTGAAATTTGAAGTTTTTTAAAAAACGTATTTAATGTAAAAAATTCATGTTCTATTTGACTTTTATCATCCGTATTACTTGCCATGCCCATTAAACCGATGATGTTTATATTTTTTAATTTCTTTATATCTTCCGAATAAAGTAATTGCTCTACCTCCGGATAATTAAATCCGAATTTTGTTTCTTCTTTAGCGATATATAATTGTAATAGGCAATTTATTATCCTGTTATTTTTTTGTGCTTGTTTATTTATTTCCTGTAATAATTTAAAACTATCAACCGATTGTATTAAGTCTACAAAAGGGGCTATGAGTTTTACTTTATTGCTTTGCAAATGCCCAATTAAGTGCCATTGAATATTTTTAGGCAGTTGTTCGTATTTATCAAGCAGCTCCTGCACCTTGTTTTCACCAAAAATAAAATGCCCGGAATCATAAACTTCCATTATTTTTTTTACTGCTTGTGTCTTGCTAACAACCACAAGTATTACGTTTGCAGGGATGGATGATTTTATTTGATTTGTTTTTTCGGTAAGCGACATTGTATTAAATTTTCCCTTAAGTATTTGTTTTATTTGTTAAACTGTAAATTACCAACCCGCTTCTCATTTTAGGTTCTATCCAAGTAGTTTTAGGTGGCATCATATTGTTGGTATCAGCAATGTGCTTAAGCTGCTCCATTTCTACTGGGAATAAACCGAAAGCTACTTTATATTTGCCGCTATCCACCTGTTTTTTTAACTCTTCCATTCCTTTTATTCCCGCAACAAAGCTTATTCTTTTGTCAGTTTTTAAATCCTTAATATTTAAAATGGATGCAAGTATATTTTCGGTAAGGATATAAGCGTCTAAACTACCAACAGGATCTTCGTTATTAACAATTTCTTTTTTTGCTTCTAAGGCATACCATTTGTTATCCAGGTACATAGTAAAGTTATGTTTTTTAGATGGACCTATACATTTAGCTTCATCCACTTTTTCTATTATAATAAATTTTTCAGATAATTTTTTTATAAATTCTTCAGTAGATAAGCCATTCAAGTCTTTTACAACCCTGTTAAAATCGAAAATCTTTAATTGTGTTTCCGGGAAAAATATTCCCAAATAATAATTAAAAGGTTCTTTGCTATTGTATTGCGGGTTTTCCATTCTGCGTGATTTCCCAAGTAATGCAGAAGATGCGGAGCGATGATGTCCATCAGCGATATATACAGCAGGAATTTTCAAAAAACGTTCTTGAATTTGTTTTATTAGAGGTTGTTCTGTTACCACCCATAGTTTATGACGTACTTTATCTGAAGTTGTAAAATCATTTGCAGGAGCTATTTGCATTGATTTTTCTGTTAGTTCATTAATTATTTTATCGTCAGGATAACAGAACAAAACAGGCTCAGCATTATAATCACAAACTTCTAAATAGTGTTTTAATTTATTCTCCCTTTCAGTAAGTGTTTGCTCATGAATTTTTATAATTCCATCAAAATAATCATCAATACTAGTACATCCAATAATTCCAGTAAAAGTTGTTGCTTCCTTTGTTTGCTGATAAATATAATAGCCAACTTGCTCATCACATTTCAAAATATCTTCCTGAATAAAATTTAAATATTTCGATTTTATTTTTTTTAAACGCTCTTCCGACCCAGGTTTTGTTTTTTCCTCTTCATTAAAATCGGGATTAATAATATGTAAAAATGTATATGGATTATTCAATAATTTTTCATTTAGTTGAGCCGTACTATAGTTATCAACGCTGCGAGATGCTACTAAATGAACTTTATCATTTGCGGGACGAATACCTTTGAAAGGAATTATATTTGCCATTTTTTTTCGGACGATGTAATTGAATAGCGTATTTCAGCTTTTTAAAAAAGTAAATAATGTAATAACATCATTCATTTAACTAATTTGAGATATAATAAGTTCCGCTAATTCAATACCTATACGTTCCTGAGCCTCTTCAGTAGCAGCTCCTATATGCGGTGTTAAGGATATTTTAGGGTGTTCCAACAATTCTTTTTTAGGGCTAGGTTCATTTTCAAAAACATCTAAGGCTGCATGCATTACTTTTCCTGAGTTTAAGGCTGCAATTAAATCGGTTTCATCAATAACACCACCTCGCGAAGCATTTACAATGCAAACGCCATCCTTCATCAAATCAAATTCTTTTTTAGTTATTACATTACCACCTGGAACATGCAGGCTAATAAAATCACTTTCAGCAAGTAATTTTTCAAGAGAAATGGTGATAATTTTTACTTCTATTTTTTGTTTTATTCCTTCTATCTCTATATTGATTGTAGCTTCTGGCAGAAAGGGGTCAAAGGCAATCACCTTCATGCCACATCCTAATGCAATTTTCCCTACCGCTTGTCCTATACGACCGAAACCTATGATGCCAATAGTTTTACCTTTTAATTCAATTCCTTTAGCATATTTTTTTTTCAAGTCGTTAAACTGTATCCCACCATTAACAGGCATTTTACGATTGCTATCGTATAAAAAACGCACACAGTTAAATAAATGTGCGAAAACCAGTTCTGCTACAGAATGAGACGATGCGGCCGGTGTATTCACCACTGCCAAGCCTTTGGCACGGGCATAAGCAACATCAATGTTATCCATGCCTACGCCACCCCTGCCTATTAATTTTAAATCCGGACATCCATCAATAACATCTTTGCGCACTTTGGTTGCACTGCGAACAGTTAGGCCTATATAATTGCAATCGTTGATCGACTTAATTAAATTTTCTTGTGGTACATTTTCTGTTATTACAGTAAAACCTGCCTTTTCAAGTAAGGCTTTCCCTTGCATATCAATGCCGTCGTTAGCGAGAATTTTTTTGCTCATATTTTTTTTATAGAACACAATTTTACTTAAAAAAAAGGACATATTCCCCTTTTTTAATTTTTTTTAATTCAATTTGTTGGAAAATGAAAAACAGAAAGAAACACTTTTTAAACTTTATTAGTTTTTTTAAAAAAGTGTATTAAAAAGGCTTTAAATTGCCTTAGCGTTAAATAGTTTGAATAGCTTGACTGCGATAATAAGTCCTTAGGGAAGCTTTCAAAATTATTTAGACAAAACAGATGTATTAATAAAAACAGATGATTTCAATTTGATTGTATGACAGGAGCCGCATGAAGTGAGAGCTTCAAGTGCGTTTCTGTGAGAGGCTTAG
The DNA here is from genome assembly GCA_945865315.1 of Chitinophaga pinensis. GTDB lineage: Bacteria > Bacteroidota > Bacteroidia > 2-12-FULL-35-15 > 2-12-FULL-35-15 > 2-12-FULL-35-15. Next base: position 30,237 of record CAMBDK010000021.1, read on the forward strand.
GGTGAGATTCAAAAGAAGCGTCGCAAATCCCTAATTTAATATCATCTGAAAATAATCGTATTTTTTTGATTTAAGAATGCTCAAAGCCTTGGAGTAATTTAGAATTGTATTAACAACATTATTTCCTGGCTCAAAAAGAAATTCATCCTTGCTATCAACTTTTTCTTTCATTTTTATATTTGAGGAACTTGATTTTTTTTTAGTAGAGTTTTTATTCATGCATTTAAGATTAATTGGTTATAACAATTCTTAAACGAAATCAATTTTAGTTTATTGTATTTGGGGAAAATAAAAAATCCCGACAAAATTATTGTCGGGATAAAATACAATTTATGTTTTTTAACTCAATTTACTTTTATCAGGCAAATGAATCAATGAATGAATGATTTAGAACAATTAAAATTTCATCAGTTACTTATTTAACTAACTAACTAACTAACTAACTAACTAACTAACTAACTAACTCACTCATTAATAAGTAACTATAATTTCTTTTTCTTCTATCATTTTTCGTAAATTAATGAGGGCGTATCTCATGCGGCCCAAGGCTGTATTTATACTTACATTCGTCTGCTCGGATATTTCTTTAAAACTCATATCGTAATAATAGCGCATCATTAATACCTCACGTTGTTCTAAAGGTAAATGTTCAACTAATTTTCTTAAGTCATTTCGTATTTGATTTTGGATTATTTCCTGTTCAATAGAACAATCGTGGTGACCTATTAAGTTAAAGATATCGAAATTTTCGCCATCCTGATTAGTCCCTCCACTAATGGTAGGCATGCGTTTATCTTGCCGGAATGAATCAATAATTAAATTATGAGCAATGCGCATTACCCAAGGTAAAAATTTACCTTCTTCATTATAATTACCTTTTTTTAGGGTGTTAATTACTTTAATGAATGTATCTTGAAAAACATCTTCAGCAGCTGCCTTATCTTTTAAGGTATTCATTATATAACTGAAAATTCTACGCTTATGACGCTTAATTAGTGTGGAAAGGGCCGTTTCATCACCACTGATATAATTGTTAACGAGTATTTGGTCGTCAATTACTTGCTTTGATAGCATAGGTACCTCCTTTTTTATTTGTGGGTTAATAATAAAAAAGTAGAGTGTATGCTATATCAGGGTCTCCTTATTTTTAAATTTTGATGCTATGCGCTATCAAAACATTATGAATACTAAAAAAATTGAACGGATTTTAAAATTTTTAAAAAGACAATTTTTAAAAATTGAAATACATTTAAATACAAATATATAAAATTTTATTTAAAAAACCTAATACTCCTTATTTTTAAAAAAGAAGTTTAATAAATAAACGAACAGACTTGGGATTTTAAAAATACAAAAATATTGTTTTACCATCCCAAAATCCAAGCAAACATTAATGGCACCACTATGGTAGCATCTGATTCAACAATAAATTTTGGTGTGTTTACATCTAATTTCCCCCAAGTGATTTTCTCATTGGGTACCGCCCCTGAATAGGAGCCATAACTTGTTGTGGAGTCCGAAATTTGACAAAAGTAGCTCCAAAAAGGTATGTTTTTTATTTCCATATCCTGGTAAAGCATTGGAACAACACAAATAGGGAAATCACCAGCTATGCCACCACCTATTTGAAAAAAACCTACCCCTTTACCGCCAGAATTCTTTGGATACCAATCTGCTAGCCAAACCATGTATTCAATTCCTGATTTCATGGTGGAAGCTTTAATTTCATTTTTAATTACGTAGGATGAAAAAATGTTTCCCATGGTAGAGTCCTCCCAGCCTGGCACTACCATAGGCAAGTTAAGCTCGGCAGCAGCAAGCATCCATGAATCTTTTGGGTCTATTTCATAGTATTGTTGTAACTCACCACTCAATAATATTTTATACATGTATTCGTGAGGGAAAAAACGTTCTCCATTATCATCGGCATCTTTCCATATCTTATGAATATGTTTTTGTAATCTTCTAAAGGCTTC
>CAMBDK010000022.1 GCA_945865315.1 Chitinophaga pinensis
TTTTATTTTTATTTTTATTTTTATTTTTATTTTATGATTTGATATATAATTGCAGGAGCAAATAAATCAGAATCATTTATTGATTTTTTTATATTTTAGAATTTTTTATTGTAAAAATTTGTCTTCAAAGATAGAAATTTATAATTTATTAATTTATTAATTTATTTATGATTTTAATGGTCCTCTGATCTATTATTCTTAAATCGTTTTACTTTGTTAATTTTGCATCAATTATATTAGTTGAAAATAAATTTTTATTATGATTTATTTTTTGAATTCAAAAACTACAAACAAATATTTACATCTCAATTTTTTTATTAATTAATGGCATCATTTTTAATTGAAAATATTAAATTATCTCTTGTGTCAATCAAAGGGCAACTTTTGAGAACAACGCTCACCGTATTAATTATTTCCATTGGCATTTTGGCTCTGGTAGGTACCTTAACAGCAATTGATGCAATAAAATCCTCTATCAACAGTAATTTTACAAATATGGGGGCTAATACCTTTACTATCCGCAATAGAGAAATGAAAATACAGATAGGCGAAAATGGTAAAAAACCCAGAAAGTTTAAAAATATTACTTATGATGAAGCAATTAGTTTTACTAAAGATTATTTTTTTCCTGCAAAACCTTCAGTATCCACAATGGCTTCTCGTGCAGGAACAATCAAATACGCATCAAAAAAAACTAATCCCAATATACGACTCTTCGGAGCCGATGAAAATTATATTTCTATCTCTGGTTATGAATTAGAGCGGGGGCGTAATTTTTCAAGTCAAGAAGTATTGTATGGAAGTCCTGTAGTAATTTTAGGTAAAGAAGTGATTAATTCTTTATTTAATAAAGATGAAGATCCTATTAATAAAGTTATAACAATAGGCGGCGGTAAATATAAAGTAATAGGAGAATTAAAATCTAAAGGAAATAGCTCAGGATTTGGAGGGGATAAGGTTGGAATATTAACTTTAAACAATGTGCGGCGGTATTTTTCGATGCCAAATATGACCTTTACAATAAATGTTCTTACAAATAATGCCCAACAAATGCAAGCTGCTATTAATGAAGCAATAGGTACTTTTCGGGTGATTAGAAAAGTGAAAATTGGCGAGGAAAATAATTTTGAAATAACAAAAAGTGATAATTTAGCTAATATGTTAATTGGCTTAATTGGAAAAGCAACTACTGGCGCAACTATAATTGGAATTATCACACTGCTTGGTGCCGCAATTGGCCTTATGAATATAATGCTAGTATCTGTTACAGAGCGCACTCGCGAAATAGGAATACGAAAAGCTGTTGGCGCTACTAAAATTGCAATTCGAAGCCAGTTTCTGATAGAGGCAATTGTTATTTGTCAAATTGGCGGTCTAATTGGTATTGTTTTTGGAATGGTGATTGGTAATCTTATTTCTTATCAGTTAGGTGTTGGTTTTGTAATACCATGGATTTGGATTATTAGTGGGGTTATCCTTTGTACTTTTGTTGGTTTATTTTCTGGTTTATACCCTGCAATTAAGGCCTCTAAATTAGATCCGATAGATGCCTTAAGATTTGAATAATACTTTTTATGGATAAGTGAAGTTTTCGAAATAACTCCCGCAAATTAAATGGTTCAAAAGCTGTGTGTTTTTCTTTCGTCTTGATACAAAAGAAACAAAAAATCAAGAACAAACGATTCCTCCCCACTTGCAACCCTGCATCACGTTTGTTCATTCCTCCTGCGCGTTTTCATAAGGATGTTTTTTGCAAAAAAATGAAAACCTCTGTTTTTATTAATATATCTGTTTTGTCGAAATTATTTTGAAAGCTTTACTAAGTGCAGTTTTCAAAATAAATCCGCAAATTAAATGGTTCAAAAACTGTGTGTTTTTCTTTTGTCTTGATACAAAAGAAACAAAAAATCAAGAACAAACGATTCCTCCCCACCTGCAATACTGCATCGCGTTTGTTCATTCCTCAGGCGCGTTTTCATAAGGATGTTTTTTGCAAAAAAATGAAAACCTCTGTTTTTATTAATATAGCTGTTTTATCGAATTATTTTGAAAGCTTTACTAAGAAAGCCCTGCATAGCAAAATTTCAATCAATTGTTAAAAAAAAAGGCTTCATGCGAAGCCATCGCAAAGATAAAATGAGAGTTTTATTATAAGCTAACAATTAATGCACCTGAATCTACTACGGAATAATATGCCTGATTTAATAATTTACATTCTGTTTTCCACTTTCTTATATTGTATATGGAGTTGGAAGAATCGAAAACTATTATTCTGGCATTATATTGTTTGAATATTTCAGAAATTTGGAGTTTTGGATTTTCTGAAATAATTAAATAGTCGAGGTGGATAGGGTCTTTTGCGACTATTTTAAAATTATTAATCGCATTTATTTTAGTCATCCGTAAATCATAAAACTGAATAAAATTATTATTAATGGAAAGGTAATTTGTTTTAATATTTTCAGAAATTATTTTTGTATTATTAATTCCTAGGTTCCATAGGTTATGCTTTACTCTATACAATAAAGCTTTTTCATTTTTAGCAAAGGCAGTATCTGTTAATAATATATTGCTTTTAGCACTAATAAAATCTATCGCACTTGTTTTAGGAATATTATAAATAACAAAACTTTTTTGTTGATATTGGTTAAATTGCTCAATAAGTTGGGAAGATAATATTGTAATAAATAAAATAAATACCATCAATAAGGAGATGAACTTTCGGGTGCTAAAATAAATTAATAGCGCAGCAATAAACAGGTAAAGAAGGAAGGTTTCGAAAGCAGTAATAGAAATGCCTTGAATTACAGCATACGGCCATTTTTCTATAGCATTTACCGATTGATTTAAAAACCAAACACCAAATCCAAATCCCATAGCAAGGTAACTTGTTATTAATGAGAACTTAGCAAAGGTAAATAATGCAATCCCTAAATAGATGATAGCCGTTGAAATAGGTATAACAATTAAATTGGAAAACAGGAAATAATTAGGAAACTGGTTGAAATAGTAAAACCCTAGTGGGAAAGTAGCTATTTGTGCAGCAATGGAAACAGAAGTAATTTTCCATATTTGATCTAGCAGCCAATTATCTAATTCAAACCAATCATAAATTTTTGGCTGTATATAAATAATTCCTATTACAGCAATATAGGAAAGCTGAAAGCCTACATCCATAATAAAATATGGATTAAAGAGTAATAATAAAAAAGCTGATGCAGCTAAAGTATTATAAATATTGGTATTTCTAAAATAGGCTTTAGCAATAATTATAAAACTAAACATAGTAGCAGCCCTTAACACAGAAGGAGATAATCCAGTAAGTGTAGCATAAGACCATAGCAGGAGAATAAGGATGATAGCTCTAATAATATTTCCATATTTAAATCTCAATAAAAATGAAAGTAACCAGTTGAAAACGATATAAATAATGGCGACGTGCAAGCCGGAAACAGATAATATGTGTAAGGCCCCCGTACTTGCATATGCAGAAATAATATCGGCATCTAACTTATCGACGTAGCCTAATAATAGAGCAGACCCCACGGCAAATTCGAGGCCATACAAATTATTTTCTGTTAGAATTTCCAATAAATTATTTCTTAATTTATAAGATTTTTTCAATAAGTAATTTCCCTTATTTTCACCACAATAAACCCAATCAGCATTTTTTATATATGCCTGATTATAAACATTATGAAACTGTAAAAAACGTTTATAATTAAATTCACCTGGATTTTGTGGAGGAGGAATATCATTTAAATTAGCATTAATGAAAAGCTGATCGCCATATTTCAGTTTTAATGAGAGGGAATCTTTTTTAAAAAAGAGCATTGCTTTTCCGGAAGTGTTTTTCCAATTCTTGCCTTGTTTAATAGCCTGTACTTGCACAATTACTTTTAAGCTTTTTTCTTTTTCTAAATATTGTTCAGTTAGTCTACAATAGGCTAGTTGTGTTCCATTTGTATATTTAGAGAAATGATTATCAGAAAATTTTTCTGTTTTTAAAATAGTAAGCTGAAAGGAGAATAAAAATAAGGAACCATTAACAAGTAATCCAAACCACCAGGATTTTCTATAAGAAGAGGTAAAAATGGGGAATAACATTACTATGGCTAATATAAAAGCCATTATAATAATTATAAAAAGGCTGAATTTTATTTGAAATGGAAAATAAATGGCAATTAAAATGCCAAATAAAAAGGGGAGTATTAAGCGTATGAATGGTGCTTTATTCCAAATATACATGTTGATGAAAATTATATAAAATATATTTTTTGCGTAAATAGAATACCTATTAAAAATAAAAATGTGTAAAATACCAGCCTTTATAGTGTTACTTCCATCGGTACTTAAAATTTTCGTATTTACCTTTTATAGCCATTGTAAGTTCTAATTGTGTTGCATTTTGGATATATTCGTCGCTTAGGTTTAAATATTTTATGAATGCCTCAAACTCATCTTCAGATAAATCAATTATTTCATGCTTGATATATAATCGAAATAAATCTTTCAAAATATCACGTTTTAAATCTTCATTTTCCCATTCAGCAACTTTTTGTTTTGATTTAGCAAATTTGCTAAATCTTTCATACAAATATGTTATAGGGCTTTCTATAGCATATATTCCATTTACAGAAAATGATTTTTTTATTCCTATTTTATTAATATCAATTTCTATTTCATTTAATGAGCGAGAGGCAAAAACACTTATTTCCTTTAATGTAAAATACAATTTTTCGAGAGGAACAGTGATGTTAATTTTTTTTTGAAAGGTAGAATCTTTTAAGCATATATTTTTAATTTTGAAACCAAGTGCCGAAAGAATAATAGTATCCGTTAATTTTGCATTTATCGAAAAACAGCCATCAGCATCAGCAAATGTCCCTATGTTTGTTTGTTTATTAATTACCATTAATTGTGAAAGTGGTAATTTACTTTCCTTATCATAAGCTCGCCCTTTAATTTCACATACTAATGAGGAGTATGGAACATTTTTTTGTCCCAGAGCATTAAAATTGAACAAAGCCAGTAAAAATAAACAGATTAATATTTTACTGTGATAGTATAAATTTAAAGGTGGAATTATTGATTTGATCATTGAATGATTTCGATAATATTTTTTAAATTGTTCGAACTTCAATCTTCTGCTGTTTAAATTTAAAAGGTTTTAGTATCCTGCGAGAAGTTTTCGAAATAAATCTGCAAATTAAATGGTTCAACAACTATGTATTTTTCTTTTCTCTTGATACAAAAGAAACAAAAAAACAAGAACAAACGATTGCAACCCTACATCGCATTTGTTAATTCCTCATGCGCGTTTCCAAAAGGATATTTTTTTGCAAAAAAATGGAATCATCTGTTTTTATTAATATATCTGTTTTATCGAAATTATTTTGAAAGCTTCACTGCTCCGCATCAGTTGGATTATTTGGTAAAACGGAATTTTTTATCTTATTAATCAGTTGCGCTTTAGATTCTTCCCTTCTAATTAAGCGTTCTATATTTTTTTGATGTGTTATTAAAACCATAATGGCAATTAATATTGAAAATACTATCAAGGAATTGTTTGTAATATTAAATACTAAAATAACAATTAAAGGAAAAGCAACAGCAGCAATCATTGAACTTAATGAAACATAACCTGAAATAAGTAATACCAATATAAATATACCAATAGAAATAAAGGCAGCATAAGGCAAAACGGCTAAAATAATACCTAGTAAAGTAGCAATTCCTTTACCCCCTCTGAAGGATGCGAATATTGGAAAAATATGCCCAACAAGGGAAGCAATACCTAATACCAACTGCAAATTAATAAACTGGTTAGAATGAATGGTATAATTGCTTAATGAGGCTAAACTAACTGCCAAGAATCCTTTGAAGATATCTAAAAATAAAACAGGGATGCCTGCTTTTTTCCCAAGTACTCTGAAAACATTTGTAGCACCGGCATTTCCACTACCATATTCTCGAACATCAATTTTGTAAAAATATTTCCCTATCCATACCGCAGTAGGAATGGATCCAAGAATATAAGCTCCTAATAAGAAAAGAGTATTAATTGATGTCAGCATTATTATTCTTCAGTTTTATTTTTACGTAAAAACATTGCTTTTTTACTAGGTGGGCAAATGTTGAAATTATAATCAGGAACACCCTTTTCTCCAGCTTTTTTACGTTTATCTGATTTTAATTCTTTTATAATAGTGTTAAATGCTTCGAGGGAAGAAACAGCTAACATGGTTCCTCTTGTATAGTTAAAGTAATACCAATTATTTTCACTTAATTCCAAATATATATTTAAAATATCGCCACTACGTTTTTTAATTAGCTCAATGTGTCCATCCACATATTTATTCAGCTGTGTCTTATTGATATTTCCAATACCTATTTGTCCTACCGAGGTATAAGAGCGAGTATTCTTGTTCCAAATCATTTTTATATCGTTAAAGAAAAAAGTTTTCTTTAATTCATCTGGAAATTTTTTGTAGGACCCGTATAAATTTAATTGGGAAATAAGTTTATCAGCCTTATCTTTACCTAACATTTCGCGCATACCTTTTTCAAATACTACTCTAGTTAAATCTACGGCACCCGAATTAACAGAAGCAACAAAAGCTTCGGTCATTTTATCAATAGCGTTGTCATCAAAATAAAAATCAACAGCCATTATTAAGTCGAATAAAGTAGAATCTGTTTTTAAAATATGAGTAGCATTGCCGAATGATTCTATTTTTAATTGGCCGAAGTCGCCACCTAAATTAACTGTTCCTTCTCCATACATTTTACATTTCGCAATATTTAAGCTTAAATAATTACCTGGCAATGAATTTTCAACCAATTTTTCTTTATTCGCTATGCGATATTCACGACTAGCTTTATCAAAAAATAGAAAACCGTCGGCTGGCAAAATAGATAGATCACTTATTGATTTTTTTGGCGATAAGAAAGCCGAATATAAATGTGCAGAATCGTTAGCTATCATAAGCGATGCTGCAATAGGTTTGTAGGATACATCAAGAGGTTCTTTTGAAATAGGTATATAAATTAAATTTGGATTAATTTCAGATTCAAATTTAAACCATGTTTTTGGTATTGCTGCGCAATCGTGAATAATACGGGCAGCCCCATCAAATACTAAAAAATTGTTAGCTGCTTTGAGTTTTACTTTTCCTTTATATTCAAAATTTGGACTTAAATTAAATTTTGAAGTATCCCTAATTACAGTTTCTGCATAAGTTTGATAGGTAGTATCGATACCAATGTTACTGAAGAAAAATGTACGCTTTGCCATTATTTCATCAATATAATCGTAAAAACCTGATCCTTTATAATTTTTACGAGCGTAAGCATTTACTGTACAGTTGTATAAATTATGATATTTAGTAATTGAATTGGCAATAATTTTGGCATTGTTAAAAGTTCGTATAACAGCACCTCTGTCAACAAATACATTTCCACTATCAGGGTATACACGGGCATCAGCCAAATTGATATACGTAACACCTTTGGCAGTAATAACATGTTTTTTTAAATCATATTTACCTGAGGAGGCAAAAAATCGCAAGGAATCTTGCTTTGGATGAACCGATATAAATTCAGGCCCTTCCAAATCCAGATCGTTTTTAGTATCCGTTGTTTGCCCTTTGTCGGAGCCTATTTCAACAGTTCCATTATCCATAAACCATTTAAAACTTTCCATAAAACAAATATATTGATTTTGAGGAAATTGAACAATAGAACCTTTTCCATTAGATTTGAATTCACCAATTCGTTTATCAAAATTAACTAATGCATTTACATTGAATGTTACAAAAGCTAATGTATCGGTACCTACTACTTTTACAGCAAAATTTGCTGTATCGGAATTAAATTTACTAGATTTAAAGAATATCAGTTTAGAGTCTAATCTGGCACTTAAAAAATCAACAGTGCCATCACCTGTAAGTACTTTTGGTGTAAGTTCTAACTTCCCATTAAATTTTGAATTTTGATTGTATGCTGTAAATCTTTGCTCCTTATTATTAATAATACTCATCAAATCTTTATTTGGCATCCAATGTATTTTAACATTTTCGCCATGTATTACAGGGAATTCCGGAGGTGTTTTTTGTTCCTTTATATCAAAATTTTGAGCTATTGCTTTTGTAGAGTCAGGAAAAAACAAGAAATCGTTTGATTTTGTAACGGATGTAACATAATTAAGCGTACCATCTCCTCTTAAGCCTTGGTGGCTAAGCTTTATTTTGTTATTATAGGTTCCTTTCCCTCCATAGATAGGGTAGCCTGCTGGAGGAGCTTCGGTGATAAATCCTAAAGAATAATCTTGTTGTAATGTTAAGGACTCCTTGAAGACAGGGAAAATATCTGATGTTACCATTTCGCCCTTAAATCTAAGTCCTTCATTGGAAAAATTATCTAAACTATCTATTGTAAAAGGATCAAGGTGAAAATAAAATTTATCTTTTTGATATTTACCATTTTGAATTGACCTTTTACTATAATAGGTATATGAATCATTAAAGCTATTGAAAATAGGGTATTTAGGGAATGGTTTTATGCCAGATTTATTTTTAGGTTCATCAATTTCTAAGTTACCATTTATTTTTTCCACTACAGTTTTTACTTTTACTAAAGGGTATTCACCATACGCATTAGGTAAAAAAGATTTTACAGATAAACGGAGAGAATCAACATTTTTTAGTTCAATTATAAATTTGTTATAATCAAATGAAAATTCCTTACCAAAAAAATCGAAACGACCGGCATGCACAACTCCAGCAAAAGAAAAATTAAGATTTTTCCTTAAAATAATTTTCTGCTCGGCAGGGTATATCGTTACGTTTTGGGAATCGCTCATGAAAATTTGTTTCACCCCAAAGATTGTCATTTCATTGTTTAATAAATTTATACTTGCATTGGTTAATCCGCGGGCAACCGATGGAACTTGAATCACATCATAATCAAGCTTTGCCGAACGAAAGGCAATAAAATCAAATAGTTTTTCATTAACATGTACCTCATCTTCTTCTGGGTTATAATTGATAAGACCAAGAGTAGATAAAATAACTAAATTAGACCTCACATCGTTAATTGAATATTTCAAATAGCTTGCATATTCTTGACCATAAAAATCTCTGCTGTTATTATTTTTTTTAATAAAATCACGCATTAATAATAAAGGATTAATAGGATCAATACCTTTTAGGCGGTCGTATATATAGGAACGGAAATAGTTTGAAGATTCAAAGGATGCATCTTCCTGAGTATTGCCAACAAGCATATGTATATCAATTTTAGGATCATCAATTTTCCATGATAATTCTTCAAAATACATATCTACATCATGGTATGAATTAAGAAAAGGTAATTTTGATATACCTTTATTAGTCCGTATCAGCGACAGCATGCGAGTAGCAATTATAAATTTCATATTAATGCTTGGATGGGTAATAGAATCCTTTTCGAAATAGAATTTTATATTGGCGCCTTCTGCCGATAGTTTTTCTTTATTAATACCAATTATTTTTGCACCTACCACTAAAAATTTTTTGCCTCCATATTTGAAAATTAATGTGGCATCTTCTTTTTTACTGCCAGAACCTAAAAATTTTGATCCACGCATACTAAAACCTCCATCATAGTCCACACCTTCAGTAACATTAATTATTTGCATCCTTTTATTGTAAGAATCAAAACGTGGGTATGAAATATTACTTCCTCTTTCGGAAATAACTTTTTCAGTTAATTGACCTAATAATGGTTTTTTAAAATAATTGTTGTTGTAAAATACTACAGAATCAGCTGTGAAACCGCTAGTTTTAAGAACAATTCTATAGTTTTTCAATTCAGCCCATACCATATTTTCTTCTAAACCGGCTCGCTTCCAATTTACAGTTCCACCATTACCAGTGAAAACCCCTGTATATGGGTAATAAACACCTGATGTATTATAAACTATTCCACTATCATTTTGATTGTTGAAACAACGTAAATTTAATTTCGGGAAAATGACTATTGGAACGCTATCATATTCAAATTTGTAATTAAAGTTATTGGATGCAAATTCCACTACAGAGGATCTGTAAAAAGTATTGGAAGCGAATAAGTTTTCACTCATCTCTAAATATTCGGAATAATACTTCATCACTTTGCCATTCAATATTTTATTGATACACTCTTGCCATGTATTAAAGTTATCTTCACTTTGATTCGATTGAACAAAATTCATCACTGATGTGAGGTAACTTTTATATTCAGGTAAAATGCGTAATTTTTTCTTAATCATTAAATTACAAGCGTTGTATGTTGATTTTTTGAATTCCTCTTTGTATTTAGGTGAGTTCCATGCTAGTGTGAACTGTTCCATAAATTCTTTTACTTCCTTTTTAGACATATTCGTCACCTCTAACATCGCTTTTATTTCTTCAAGAAACTTAATAGGATCCTCGGTATATTGTTTAATAGGATTCAATTGCCCAACAGATTTTAATGTGAAGGCAAAAAGCATAAAAAGTATTAAAATATATCTGAAATTATTCATTTGAATAAATTAAATGTCTGTTAGTTTTATAGATATTACTTGTATAATTTATAATTATTGATGGAATAAAAATGTTTAATTTTTATTTTCAAAAATTATTTATTTTTTAAAATGCAACATTGCCCACTCATCAATAATTAATTTTTCTTCCATTTTAAGACCCAAGTCCGCAGCACTTTTGTTAATTTCTATGATATCCGTTTCAAAAAATCCACTCAACACTAAGTTTCCATTTTGTTCAAGCGAATTATTATAAACTTTCATATCGCTGAGTAGAACATTTTTGTTAATGTTTGCTAGTATTGTATTAAATGATTTACCATTTAATATTTTAGAATCGCCTTTATAAACAGCAACATTTTTAATGTTGTTTTTTTGTAAATTTTCTATGCTGTTTTCATAACACCAGTCGTCGATATCAATCGCTGTTATGGGATTAGCACCAAGCATCGATGCTAATATAGCTAATACACCGGTACCGCATCCCATATCTAATAGTGATTTATTGTTTAGGTTTAATTTAAGTAATTTCTTAATCATTAACTGAGTTGTATTGTGATGCCCAGTCCCAAAGGACATTTTAGGCTCAATAATTATGTCATAATCAATATTTTTTTTCTTCTCATGAAATGGTGCTCTTATGGAACATTTCCCATCTACATCTATAGCTTGATAATTACTTTCCCATTCTTTTGCCCAATTTTGTTTTTCGATTATTTTTGAAATATAGCTAATTTTTAAAATATGCGAATAATTTAAAAACAATTTTTTTACATTTATTTCTGAATAGGCATCTTCTTTTATGTATGCATAAAATCCAGTTTCACTTTCAACGAAGCTTTCAAATTCAATTTCTGATAATTCCGCAATTAATATATCGCTACCTAGTTCTTGGGGTTCAACATTAACAATTAGTTCAACGTGATTCATAAATTTATAGCAATATTAATTTTTAAATTAAAAATAGGAGCAAATGTTTTTAATATTATATTTTATATAATTTTTATAAAGACCGAAATTACACAAAGCTAATTCAGGCTTTTTGTTTTAATAATAATTTATTTTTTAATAGAATTAACTATCGCAAGATATTCGCTTCCAATAAGCGATGAACCACCTATTAAACCTCCATCTACATCAATACAATCAAATAATTCTTTTGCATTTTTTGTATTGCAGCTGCCACCATAAAGTATTGAAATAGCAGTAGAAATTTCTTTCCCATATTTTTTATTTATTTCGGATCTAATATAATTATGCATGCCCTGGGCCTGATGAATAGTGGCTGTAACACCAGTACCAATTGCCCAAACAGGTTCGTAAGCCAATATTAGTTTGATGAAATCTTTTGATGGTAAATGGAAGAGAGCCTCTTTCAATTGAATTTTAATTGCTTCTAAATGCATGTTTGCATTTCGTTCTATTAAATTTTCACCTATACAAAAAATAGGTGTTAAGTTGTTTGCCAGAGCGATATTTACCTTTTGAGCTAGTAAATTATTATTTTCTCCAGAATATAAGCGGCGTTCGGAATGTCCTATAATAACATACTTTGCACCTGTAGATTCTATCATCGCCGCTGATATTTCTCCTGTATATGCACCTTTTGGATTATGATGACAATTTTGAGCGGCTACTTCAAATCCATTTAAATGTTCTAATTTATTGGCTATAGCAGCCAAATGTATGTATGGGGTAGCAATAATTTTTAACACGTCATCGGTGGAGTGGCTTAATGATTCTTTGATAATTTCATCAACGAATTCAATTCCTTCGTTATATGTTTTGTTCATTTTCCAATTTCCGACAACTATTTTTTTTCTCATAATATTAAACCTGGTGGCTTATATAATTAATAATAAAAGTGGTGTTATACTTATACTAACCTTATGCGTGGATCTAAAATACCATAAATGATATCAACTGTAATATTAATAATAACAAAAATAAGAGCAAATACTAGCGTTGCACCCATAACAACAGGCAAATCATTTTTGTTTAGCGCATCTACTACTTCAAATCCAATACCTTTCCAATTAAAAACAATTTCAACAAATACTGCTCCTGCTATTAGACCAGCAAACCAACCTGAAATTGCAGTAATTACTGGGTTAAGGGCGTTTTTTAAGGCATGTTTTAAAATCACATTGTAAAAAGATACTCCTTTAGCTGTTGCAGTTCTTATGTAATCTTGGGAAAGTACTTCCAATAAAGTACTGCGAGTTAATTGAATGATTACTGCCAGGGGCCTTAAGCCAAGTGTAATGGTTGGTAATATTAAATTTTTTAAGGTAAGGTGTTCTTCTCCAAAATCGTTTGTTGTATATAAGGATCCTACGTTATTTAGGCCAGTATAATCACGTAATATAAAACCAAAAAACCAAGCAATTATTAGTCCAATAAAAAAGGATGGCAATGCCATGCCTATTATAGCAAAAACCAGGGCTGACTTGTCAAACCATGAGTTTTTTTTCAATGCGGAATAGATGCCTAATAAAATCCCGAAAAATGAAGCAAAAAGTATGGATGAAAATGCTAATACAGCTGTTTCTGGGAGTGTCTCAATGATAATATCCGATACTTTTCGTTTTGAAATATACGACCTTCTTAAATAGGGGTATTTAAGTATTATTATTTTGCTGCTTGAAACAGAAATTATTTTTTTAAAGGAGGTATATTTATTGGGATTTAAATATAAATAATGCTCTATATTAGTTGGGTCGTTTACAGAGATGGGGGATAAATCATTCAAATACATAAGAAATTGTATTGTCATTGTTTTATCGCGGCCTAAATCTTTATTGATGATATCAATAGAAGCTTTATCAGCACGCTGTCCAAGCATCATACGGGCAGGATCTCCAGGCAATACGTTGAATAGCAGAAATACTACAGTAATAACACCAAGTAATACAAGAAAACCGTAAAATAAGCGTTTTAATATAAATTTTATCACAATTCTTTGGCTAAATTTATTTTATAGAAATTTCGAAAAAAAGTGATACTAATAACATTTAATAAATTATAATAATGGGCAATTTATTTTTTTTACATGCATCGTAATGTTAAGAGCTATAAAATAAAAAAATTGCTTTTAAAATGTAGCTATTTTTTAAAATACTTCTCTTTTAAATCACTATATGACGGAAATGAATTATAATGCCACATGCCTATTACTGTGCCTGCTTTTAAAAGCATTAATCCCGGATTTGATCTTATCATTGTTTTTAAAACTGTCCCATCTGTATTATAAAAATCAATATTAGTTTTGGTCTCCAACTTAAATTTTTCAATAGTTTCTTTTGTAGAGGCGGTAAGTGTAATAAATGCAATACTATCTTGTTTACACAAAGTGGAGAAATCATTTATTTTACCAAAAATATCTTGCTCTGTTTTTTGTAGATCGTGACAAATTAATAAAAAATTATAATTTGGATTTCCAATAATATCTTCTGTATAATCAGAGCCTTCAAGGTTTGAAATACTGAAATCTTTAATTTTAGGTTCTACTCCTTTTTTTGTAACTTCAGTTCTGTTGCTTACATAATCATACTGCTGGTCCCAGTTAATAGGCCATTTGTCAACTTCTGTAGTTTCTCCTGTTTTTTTATCTTTTAATAAATAATAAAATTTTATCTCATCGGGTATACCTTTGGTTTGCTCCGGAATATTTTTCCCAATTGCATATGGGCGAAAATCTATTATTGGCAAATAACTATAGGTGTATATTGGAAAAGCTGCTGAGGCAATAGTTATCATTACTAAAAGTGCGTTTTCAAATTTATTCCCAAAAATTGGCTTAATGTATTGTTTACCAATAAATAATAATATTATAAAGAATAATAATATTAAATCTTTCGTAAATGATTGCCATGGGGTTAATGGTATAGCATCACCAAAACATCCGCAGCTTAATACTTTTTGATAATATGCCGAGTAAAAAGTTAAAAAGGTGAAAAATACAATCATTGCCAACAGCAACCATAAGGTTAATTTTATTCTTGCTCCCAACAATAAGGTGAAACCTAAAATGATTTCAAAAACACAAATAAAAATTGCTAACGGCAGTGCAATTGGAATTAAAAAGTGAGTGTCGAAAACTTCAAAATATTCAACTAGTTTATAGGCAAAACCAACAGCATCATTAGCTTTTATGAAACCTGAAAAAATAAATAATAGCCCTGTTAAAATACGAGTAATGTTTGTTATTGTTTTCATTTTTAGTTTTTAATTTAAAATTTTAATTTCAGAATTGTGTTATAAATAACAGCAACTATTTTTAGTTTTTATTTTTATTATTAAGCTAGTAAATAAAATATATTAAAATAAGTTTATAAATTATTCATTTAACTTGATAAGAGCAAAAATAGCGTAATTAATCATGTCGTGAAAATTAGCGTCTACACCTTCTGATATAATTGTTTCACCTTTATTATCTTCTATTTGCTTAATGCGTAATAGTTTCATTAAAATTAAATCTGTTAATGAACTTATCCTCATATCTCGCCAGGCCTCCCCATAATCATGGTTTTTATTCTCCATCAAATTTCTTGCCTCATTTGCATGTTGATCGTATAATTTACTAACCTCATCGGCAGGTAAATCCATACGCATATCGTTTTTTAATTTTAATTGAATTAACCCTATTATTGAATAATTAATAATACCAATATATTCAGACTGAATATTCTCACTTATTTTTTGAGTACCTTTGTCTTCTATATTTCTAATACGTTGTGCTTTAATAAATATTTGATCCGTAATAGAGCTTGTTCTTAATATACGCCAAGCTGTACCATAATCTTTCATTTTTTTAATGAAAATATTTTTACTGGATGTAATAGCTGTTTCGTATTGAGTTTCAGTTTTATTCATTTCTTTATAAAAAATGGAAGATTAAAATTAATTGTAAATTTACTAATTTTACTAATTTGGTTAGCCTTTCTAAATAGGATTAAGTATCTATCTTTTAATACTATTTAGCTAGTTTAGTGAGTCATTTGAATCAACAACAGTCCAATTTAATAAATGATTGCGCAAGATACAGTTTTTTATGAAAAAATAGAACAGATTTTCAACAAGAATTCTGCTCCTTTGGTGATGGGTATTTTAAACGTAACGCCCGATTCTTTTTTTGATGGTGGTAAATTTACATCAGAAAATAATTGGTTGGAGCATGCGCAACAAATGGTAGCTGATGGTGTTGATATTATTGATATTGGTGCATACTCTACCAGGCCCAATGCAATTGATGTTTCTGAAAAGGAGGAAACGCAACGTTTAATTAAAGTTATAAAATCGGTTAGGGAAAAGTTTCCTGATATCCTTATTTCTGTCGATACATTTAGAGCATCGGTAGCACTTAATGCAATAAATGCAGGGGCTAATATAATTAATGATATTTCGGGCGGAACAATGGATGATGAAATGTTTCCATTGGTTGCAAAACTTCAAGTGCCTTATGTTTTAATGCACATACAAGGAACTCCTGGTACAATGCAGCAAAATCCAACATATTCAAATGTAACGGATGATGTTTTTATATTCTTTGAAAGTAGACTTAATTTATTAAAATCATTGGGCGCTTCTCATATTATTCTTGATCCTGGTTTTGGATTTGGCAAGTCTTTGGAACATAATTATTTATTATTGAAGCACATGAATAAATTCAATTCATTTGGTTTGCCATTGTTGGCAGGTTTTTCGCGTAAATCAATGATTAATAAATTGTTAAATATTGATAAAAAAGAAGCATTGAATGGAACCACCATATTAAATACAATTGCCTTAAAAAATGGTGCTAGAATAATTAGGGTGCACGACACTAAAGAAGCCAAAGAAGTGGTAAATATTATAAATTATTTAAATAAATTAGATTGAATTTTATGCCTTTCGAAAAATCAAAAATTACACTTACTGAAACAGGCCAATTTTCAAATTTTTTTCTTGATTATATTTGTAAATCCGATCTGTTGAGGGAATTTTATGCATATGAACCTAATATTGAAGTTTTTGATAAAGTTATAGAAGATAAAGTAAAGGAGAACATAAATAGGTTATTACTTGTAACTGTTATTAATGAGCAATATGCAAAAATAAAGAACTGCGAATTGCAAAAAAAAAATACTGCTCTTCTATTAAATAAAAATACTTTTACTGTTGCTACCGGACATCAGCTTTGTCTTTTTACTGGTCCTCTTTATTTTATTTTTAAAATAATTACTACCATTAATCTCTCTGAATCATTAAAGATTAGGTACCCCCAATATAATTTTGTACCTATCTATGTTATGGCTAGTGAGGATCATGATTTCGAAGAAATTAATAAAGTTAATTTATTTGGTAAAAAAATTATTTGGGACAGTAAAAAAATGGAATCAAGTAAGGATAACACAGGGGATTTAGAATTTAATGAGAGCTCCAATAATATTGTTGGCAAGGGGCCTGTGGGTAAATTAAATACCGAATCTATTAAATTTCTTATAGATGAATTAAGTGAAATTCTGGGAGAATCGGAAAATGCTCTCGAATTAATTCAACTTTATAAGGAATCCTACCTTAATAATGAAAACCTTGCCGATGCTACCCGACATCTTGTTCACCATTTGTTCTCGCAATATGGTTTAGTAATTATGGATAGCAACGACAAGCGTTTAAAAAACGAATTTTCTGATATTATTAAAGATGATATTATTAACCATTCAAATTATAAAATTGTTAAACAAACCATTCATAATTTAGAACAGATTGGAGTAAAAGCGCAAGCGAATCCTCGTGAAATAAATTGTTTTTATATGATTGACAATTTACGTGAACGCATTGAATATAATAATATTTCAAATCCTGAAAATACTGGTGAAGAACTATTTAAGGTATTAAATACTGCCATCACTTTTACTAGAGAGGAATTAATTGAAGAAATAAATAATTATCCGGAACGATTTAGTCCAAACGTTATTTTACGCCCTGTTTTTCAACAGAAAATACTGCCAAATATTGCTTATGTAGGTGGCCCCGGCGAAATTGCATATTGGCTGGAATATAAAAACATGTTTGATTTTCACAACATTAATTTTCCTGCATTAATACCTCGTAATTTTGCATTATTAACCAATAAAAAAATAGAGCTGCAATTACAAAAATTGGGATTTACCTTTCCCGATTTATTTAAAAATATGGACGTATTGATTAAAGAGTTTGTAATTAATAATGCTAGTTCCGACCTTTCATTTAAAGAGCAAGAGATTAATATTATCAAAATATATTCCGATATGGCAGCAAAGGTATCCGCTGTAGATATTACTTTAAAAAGTAGCGTAGAGGCGGAATTGCAAAAAGCATTGAATGCAATAAAAAATATTGAGAATAAATTAACTCGCGCCGAAAAACAAAAACAAGCAGCAAATATCCTTCAGATTACTAAATTAAAAGATAAATTTTTCCCTGAAGGTGCATTGCAGGAGCGTTATGAAAATATGACACCCTATTATTTAATGCATGGTAAAAAATGGATAGCTGATTTAAAAGAACATTTTAATCCTTTTGATTTTAATTTATTGATTTTAACCGAACAAAAGGATTGATTTTAATGCTATTACTTTTTAACCTTTAGGTCATCCATATACTTTTTTAATACATTAAATTTTTCAGTATCCCCTGTTATTCTATAGGTCTTCATCAAAGATTGATTAACACTCATTTCATTGGGATTTATCTCGCGTACCTTTTCAAAATAGGGGATTGAATTTTTAAAATCAATCATGGCTTTTTCATCAAATTCCTTCATTTTTTTTGATTCACTTAATGGCAGATTACTAGATTTATTGCTCCATTCTACTCCTTTATTAAAATATAATACTCCTAGCTCAAAGTTAGCATCTAAATGGTCCGCTTTAAGTTCTATCACTTTTTTGTAGGATGTTTCTGCTTTTTCAAACTCTTTTTTGTCTTTGTAAATTAATCCTTGAGCATAAAACAGCAGTTCATTGTCGGGGGTCGATGCTATGGCTTTTTCTAATTTTACTAATAGTATATCGGTTTTACCAAGCTGAATATAAAGTGTAAGTTCAGCATTAATTAATTTTATGTCATCATCAAATAAATTGCGGCCCATTTCAATATAATTTAAGGCTTTGGTGGTATCTTTTTCTGATAAGCATATCAAACTCATATCACTATATATTTTTGGACTTTTATATTTTGCATCAATTAATTTTTGAAGATATTCCTTAGCCTTTCCTATATCTTTCGCATCTCTTGAGATAGAGTACAAATCATAATTGAGGGATTCTGTAGTAATATTGCTGCGTGTAAGGGTTTTATCCTTATCAAATGGAAAAACATCAAATAAAATATTTAAATTCTTTGCTGCATTAATAAAATCTCCGCTGCGGTATGCTGCCAAACTATAGTTATAAAGCCTTAATGCACTTGCAATAAGCAAGCCGGTAACTTCATCTTTATAAATATTGTCCTTATCACCTTTTAGGCAATTAATAAAACTAACCAATGATTTTAGGGCTGCCTCCGTATCCAAGCTTTTAAATTCTTTCGACTCATATATTGCAAAATATGTTTTCCCACGGTAATACCACATTTTATTTAATTGCATAGTAGATTCATGCGCTGCTGCCAAATCGATTGCTTTTTTTGCCCTTTCAAGATCGCCTGACTTTAGTGCATTATTTGTATTCTGAATCTGATTTTGCTGAGCTACTACTGATAATCCAAGCAAGGATATGGATAGAATTAATATGCTTTTTTTCATAGTTGTATTATGTTTTTTTCTTGATTAATTTTTATAGAAATAATTTATTTGTGAAACTTTTTATTTTTTTAAAAAAGTTTTATAGCTCTCCTTTATTAAGTTATAAATAATAAGTTTTTTATGAAAAAATAGCTTGCCTCTTATCTATTAATCAAAAGTAAAATCTTTAACTTTCTTTATTTTAAGCGATTCCTTTTCATCTTTCATATTTGCCATTTTTTCTAATTGGCCTCTAATTAAATCTTTATCACCAACAATAACAATTGTTAAATTAGTTTTATAATACTTTTTAATTTGTTGATTAAAATCTTCCTTAGTCATATTTTTTAATAATTGGGATTGCTGAGCAGTAAAATCTTTAGCTAAATTGTACCTACCTATTTTATTAAGAAATATGGCTTTATCATAAGATGTTTCATACTTTAAGGCCTCACTATTTAAGATAGAATTTTTAGTGAAATTAAGTTCTTCATCTGTAATGCCATTATCAATGTAATTTTTTGTTTCCTTCATAATTTCTTTTAATGCCAGAGCTGTTGCATTTCTTTTAACAGAGGTAGAAATAGTATATGTTCCCTCATAGGAGTTACCAGAAAAGCCTGAACGGATGCCATAGGTATAACCTTTATTCTCTCTTAAGTTAAGGTTAATGCGACTATTGAACGCCCCTCCAAAAGAGAAATTTACAACTGTATTTTTAAAATAATCTCCTGTAGCATCAAAAGCTAATGAATTATAGCCCATTTTTATTAACGATTGCGGTGCAAAATCTTTATTTACAATATAAATTTGAGTCTCTTCTATTGGTAGTAATGTTATTAATGGTTTGATAATTAATTCTTTCGCTTCCCATTTTTCTAAAAAATCAAGTTTTTGTAGTATTTCTTTTTCAGAGATATCACCTACTATTGAAATTGTAGTCATGGATGGTGAGTAATACTTAGAATAATACTCTTTTATATCCTCTAGTTCAATTTTGTCAACATTTTTAAAAGTAGGAAATATACCGAATGGAGAATTCCCGTAAATCAGATTTTTATACGCTTTATTTGCAAGTATTTCTGGCTGAGTCTTTTCAGATTTTAGTTCTTCTTTAAACTGTTTTTTTACGCGTTTAAAATCTTCTGCATCAAATTTAGGTTTCAACAATTTTTCTTCCAGCAATTTGAGTGTTGCATCCATATTTTTTTTCAGACATTCCACAATTATTTCTGAATTTTCCTTGTCCCCACTAAATGCGATTGAACTTCCTAATTTTTCAAGCTCAGCGCTAATTTTTTCTGTCGAAAAATTTTGAGTGCCCTCATTCATAAGATTAGCCGTAAGTGAAGCAATTCCAGTTTTTTTTGAGTCTTCCGGTTTCAAAACAAGGTCGCCTCCTGCTATCTCTATGAATATTACTACCTTTGGAGTTTCTGACTCTACTGTACCTAATACCTTTAGGCCATTTTTAAAATTATGGGTGTAATAATCAGGTACTTTTGGTGTTTTTGATGCGCCCCCCTCTGGTTTTTTACTTCTATCAAATAAATCTATAGGTTTATTATATTTTAAATTAGCATATTCAGGATCCTTTACTAGTTTTAATTCAGCGTATGGGTTATAGCTTTTTGCTGTATCTTTTGCACCTAATTTGGGATAAACGTCAATAATTGCAGCGCCAGCACCTTTTAAATATTTGTTTAATACACGTGCTATATCCAAATTTGTTACTTTGGTATAACGGTCTATTTCATCCATTAAGTTAAATGGTTTATCAAGTAACCTCTCCCATTCCGAAAGGGCATAACTTTTACTTGAAACACTCGCAGTCAAATCTATAATTTTAGATTCTTGTTTTGCTTTTGCCCTCTGCAAAGCCTCTTCTGTAATTCCTGTTTTCTCAAATTCATCAATTGTAGCTTTTACTTTTTCATCCAATTCATTAAACATTTTTGTGTAATTTAAATCTTCGGGAGGGAATGCCAAAACATACATTGAAAATTCTCCTGCAAGTTCCGATCCATCATGCACAACTGAAGCTTCTGCAGCATATTTACTTTTAATAAAATTTTTGTAAAAAATAGAATTATTCCCATCACCCATCATTGCGGCTAATAGTTCTAATGCTGCTTCATCCCTATGGTAATGAGGCACTGTGGGATAAGTTCTGAAATTTAATGGTAGATAAATATTGTCTTTATAACTTTCATATTTATCTGCTGGCAATACAAAAGAAGGGGCTTTCATCTTTTTAGCTTCTGGACCGGCTTGTATTGTGCCGAAATATTTCTCAGTCAATCGCAACACTTCTTTTGGATCTACGTCGCCTGAAACATTTAAAATGGCATTGTTTGGACCATACCAACGAAGAAAAAAGTTCTTCACATCCTCCAAATTTGCTCTATTCAAATCATCAATGAATCCTATTACCGGCCAGCTATAAGGATGCTTCAATGGATAAAGGGTTTGATCTTTTAGTTCCATTAGTAAACCATAAGGACGATTGTCCCCTTCTCCTTTTTCGTTTTTTACCGCATCCCGCTGATTTTCAAATTTTTTGGAGGTAAGGGAGTCTAGCAAAAGTCCCATCCTATCGGATTCCAACCAAAGTGCTAACTCTAGTTGATTGCTAGGTACTGTTTCAAAATAAACTGTTCTGTCGCGCGTGGTATTTCCATTCATATTCCCTCCGGCAGAACTAATCAGTAAAAAATGCTCTTCGTCTTTTATATTTGTAGACCCTTGAAACATCATGTGTTCAAAAAAATGAGCAAAACCTGATTTCCCAATGCTTTCGCGATTAGAACCTACCTTATAAGTTACATTAATATTTATTATTGGGTCGGAGTGATCCTCATGTATTATTATTGTTAGTCCATTTGCTAGTTTGTATTTTTCAAATGCAATAGCCATTCCATCAGGTCTAGCCGATAGTTTATCAATTAATTGAGCTTGTGAATATAAATTATTTGATGCGCTAATGAGAAATAATAGAAATAGATTGCCAATAATTTTAAATGTTTTTTTCATGACGCTTTTTTTGTTTAATTTATTAATTTTAGGTTTAAAGATAATTTATTATTTATTTTAAAATATAAATTTTATTATTTTATTTTATTGACAAGCTTTTATGAGGCAATTGATTTTTTAAAATTATTTTATTTGCCCCCCCCTCATAGCAAATTTATTTCCTTGGTTTATATTTTGCTTCCCTTAATATTTTTTGTGCATCAGCTTCTTTCATTAATTCATCCAAGGATAATTCGGGCTTGTTTTTCATATATTGTCTGATGATTTGCCAGCCTATCCAATACCCTATGCGGGGAGGTGCATCCTTACTAAATGCACTAGTAAATGGGCCTTCACAGGTGTATTTTATTATCTCCGATTGGTTAGTAGTATATATTAATTTTTGGTTAGCAAAATAACTCCATATATTAAATTCATTTTGTAAACAATAATTAAGTTGCTGCTCTGTATATTTTATCTTCACTGTGTCAGGAACATTAGGAAGTAATGCATCACACAGGTACATTATTTTACCCATATAGGTTATTTCACTTAAAAAATCAGTTTTGTCCATTTTATATGGAAATTCAGTAATCATCCATGCTTGTGCAGCATCGGGTATAATATTTTCCTTATTCATAAACATTGTTTTATATTGCGGAAAGGCTAACATTTTATAAAACTTATTATCTCTTCCTAAATACATTTCCAGTCCTATAGCGAGTGTGTTATCTAGTAGCACCACCGAGTAATTAAAGCCCGACATCATGGTAATTATTTGGGGTGTTTTTTTTGTTTTAAAATAATAGGAATAATGTTTGAATAAGTCTGTAAATTGATTATTTAGTATTGTAGTATTTGGATACTCCTTTTGGCAATCATTATAGGCTTCATGCATGTCCGGATCATTAATAAATTTATTAATCTGAATCATATTAGATGAATCATGTTCAGCACCATGGTTTATTATCCTATTGATAAATATGTTATAAAAATTACCATATTTACTTTGCAATTCTATAAACGACTTATTTAATCCATTACTTAGTGTGTCATTACTATTATTATTTATTTTAAATAAATCCTGATCTAACCTATTGATTTCAACTTCTGGAATAATCACCTTCGTAACATCAATATCTAAATGATTGCTGCCACAGGATGTAAAAAATAATATTAAAAATGATGAAAGATAGGCGATGTTAATTTTCATGTAAAAATTAAAATGATAAAAAATATACTTAATATTGTAATCAAAATAAACAATATCCAAATTTTTGAAAAATCAAAATTAGAAAAAATATGAAGAAGATCTTTATTATTACTTCAATTACATTAATATCAACCATATTAAATGCGCAAAATGCTGGTAACGAGAACAGTAAATACCGTTTTGGTTTGAAGCTTACTCCTTCCATAAATTGGTATGTACCCGAAGGTAAAATAATTTCATCGGATGGTCCAATAGTTAGGTATGGTGGTGGTTTAATTATAGAATATAAATTGGCGAAAGTGGCATCGCTTCAAACGGGTATTCAAATTGATGTGGATGGTGGTAAAATTAAATATAATAACGGTGGACCAAATAATTCAAATTCGAATACAATAAGCTACTATTATTATGGCTTGGATGATATTATTGTAAAGTATAATGCTGAAAGGTCTAGCCCTGCTTCCTATACCCATTATCAGCTAAACGAACGTGCATATAAAGTAACTTATGTTACCATTCCTTTAGCCATCAAAATGAAAACCAAAGAAATTGGTGCATTAACTTATTATGGCCAAATTGGATTAAATAATTCTTTTAGGTGGAAAGCAAATGCTAATGACGAATTACAAGTGATTGATGATGTTACAAATGAATTAGGAACAAAGGATAGTAAATCTAAAATTAATATAACCCAGGACATTAGTATTTATACAGCGGCTCTTAATTTTGGCTTGGGTGGCGAACTAAATTTTTCTGGCAGTACCTCCTTTACTTTTGGTTTAAGTTATAATTTAGGTTTTACAAGTGTCGTTAAAAATGATTCCGATTATATAGGAAGAAGAGCAAATAACACAGATTTTAATCCTTCATTAAACCCAACTGGATATTCTGTATCTAAAATGCCACAAAGCATTAAATCAAATGCTATTCTAATAAATTTAGGTGTGTTGTTTTAATGTTTTTTTATATTTTTTTTTGTTTTTAAAATTGGAATATTTTTTTCAATAATAATGTACTTAAATATTTTTATTGTTAAATGGATATATTAAGGTATAGTTGATATTTTTATATTCCTTAATACATAATATATAAGTTGCAAATTTATATTTCTATTACATAATTTATTTATTAATGAGAAATTTTGAAATTATTGATTATATCGTTAATTGGTTAATTCAATATAGTGAGCATAGTAAAACCAGTGGTTTTATAATAGGAATTTCTGGCGGTATTGATTCTGCTTTAACTTCTACCTTATGTGCAAAAACTGGTAAACCTGTAATTTGTTTAAATATGCCCATACATCAGCATAAAGCTGAATACGATAGGGCTCACGAGCATATCCATTGGCTGAAAAATAAATTTAATAATGTAACCTCACTAGAAGTTGACCTAACCGAAACTTTTAATAGCTATTGTAATGTTTTACCTGCTAGTATTCAGGATGGTTTAACCATGGCCAATACCAGGTCCCGCATAAGAATGACAACTTTATACTCCTTTGCTTGTAATAAGAAAATGCTTGTGGTAGGTACTGGCAATAAAGTGGAAGATTTCGGTATTGGTTTTTATACAAAATATGGTGATGGTGGTGTTGATTTAAGTCCCATTGCCGATTTAATGAAATCAGATGTTTTTGCGCTTGCTAAAGAATTAAAAATTGTGGAATCAATAATCAATGCTAAACCTACCGATGGATTATTTGCTGATGGAAGGAGCGATGAGGAGCAGATTGGAGCTACCTATGATGAATTGGAATGGGCCATGCTTCTTTTAAGTAATTCGGCTGGTGATATTAAAAAATTGACTGATCGTGAACGTGTGGTTTTGGATTTATATAAATCTATGAACACAGCTAATCAACATAAAATGAGGCCTATTCCTGTTTGCCTAATTCCTCTAAAATATCAAAAAAATTAATTAAAAGTGTATCCATTATTTGTATCTTATTTTATTAGTTTGAATTAATATTTTTTTGCTTATGATTCAATTGCTGTATAGCCATTTCCTCAATCATCCTCTAATTTGCACCGATACCCGCGATATAAAACCCGGCGCAATTTTTTTTGCATTAAAAGGTGATAATTTCAATGCCAATAAATTTGCCGAACAAGCATTAAATATGGGCTGTTCACTAGCTGTTATTGATGAAATAGAATTTAAAAAAGACGACAGCTACTTATTGGTGGACGATGTTTTATCTTCTTTACAAGCATTGGCAAATTATCACCGAAAAAAATTGTCAATCCCTGTTATTTGTATTACTGGTTCCAATGGAAAAACCACTTCTAAAGAATTGTTATATTCAGTATTGAGCCAGAAATATAATGTGTTGGCAACAAAAGGTAATTTTAATAACCATATTGGTGTACCTCTTACTTTACTTAGTATGGAGAAAAAACATGAAATCGCTATTGTTGAGCTGGGCGCAAATCACATTGGTGAAATAAAGATGCTTTGTGAAATTGCTGAACCCAATTATGGAATGATTACTAATATAGGAAAAGCTCACCTGGATGGTTTTGGTGGTATCGAAGGGGTGGTGAAAGCAAAAACCGAATTGTACAATTTTATAAAACAAAATAATGGAAAACTTTTTGTGAATAGGGATAATGAATTGCTGCTGCAACTATCGGCTGGTATTGATAAAATTAATTTCGGAACATCGGATGATAACCAATATTCAGGGAAATTTATTGAAAGTAATCCTTTTGTAATTCTTAAACTTAAGGCTGCTAATGATATGCAGTCAATGGATGAAAAGGTACTTATTAAAACAAATTTAATTGGGAATTATAACTTTGAAAATATTTTAGCTGCTGCTTGTATTGGTAATTATTTCGATGTTTCTGAAAATCAAATTAAAGCCGGAATAGAGAATTATTTACCTTCTAATAATCGTTCACAAGTGATGCAAACCGATAAAAATTTATTACTGCTGGATGCATATAATGCTAACCCCTCTAGCATGCAAGCTGCAATAGAAAATTTTGCGCAAATGGATAAACCTAATAAAATGGTAATTCTTGGAGATATGCTGGAGTTAGGTGAGGATAGCGCAAAAGAACATGATAGAATTGTAAATCTGCTTATCCAAAAAATGATACCAAATTTAATATTGGTGGGCCCATTTTTTAAAGAATCTGGTAAATCTATTAAGGCAAATATTTTTTTAAATACTGATGAGGCACTCGATCATTTAAAACTACACCCCGTAATTAACGCTACTATTTTAATAAAAGGTTCTCGTGGAATTAAACTGGAAAAAGTTATTGCTGTTTTATAGTTCCTTTTTTTTAGCTAAATATTAATTTTTTAAAACATGGCATTTAATTTTTAAAAAAACTTTCATGGGCTATTATTTGCAATTAATCTATCAAATAGCCCGCTGGTTTTTTTTATTAACAATTTAGTAATTTTTGTTTAATGTAAAAGTTACATTAAAAGTGTTAATTTGAATGTTATTTTGAGCCTTTTAATAAAAATAAAATATTTATTTAATAAAAAAGTAAATTTATATTTTTGGAAAAAGAAATAATGGATTGAAAAATTAAAAGATTGTAAAAAAGATTTTATTATTTCAATTATAAAAAAATCATTAAAATAATTTCAGCAATCATGAATACAGGTAAAAAAATATTATTGGTAGACGATGAACAAGATATATTAGAATTTCTGAGCTATAATCTAAAGAAAGAAGGGTATGATTTATATACCGCCAATAATGGTAACGAAGCATTAACTATTGCAAAAAATGTAATCCCCGATTTGATTATTTTAGATGTGATGATGCCAGATATGGATGGGATGGAAACTTGCAGGATTTTACGTGAATTACCTGGCTTGCAAAATGTTATGATAGCATTCCTTACAGCTCGTAATGAAGATTATTCCCAAATTGCAGGTTTCGAAGTTGGTGCCGATGATTATATTAATAAACCTATAAAGCCAAGGGTTTTAATTAGCCGTATAAAAGCCTTGTTAAGAAGAGCGGAGGGCGATAATTCAGAAAAAATTGAAAAAATTGAAAGTGGTGGAATTAAAATTGATCGCGAACGATATCTTATCATTCAAGATGGTATTGAGCTAAATTTACCTAAAAAAGAATTTGAATTATTGGCCTTACTAGCTTCTAAGCCTGGTAAAGTATTTACCCGCGAATTAATATTGTATAGTGTATGGGGCGGAGATGTGGTAGTGGGCGATAGAACTATTGATGTCCATATTCGTAAATTACGCGAAAAAATTGGTGAAGATTTTATAAAAACAATTAAAGGAATTGGTTACAAATTTGAATTTTAAGGGCTAAGGCAATATTAATATAACTACCTTTTTATATTGATTTTACTACTCAATATAAGGTATTGCAATCAATAGCTTTTCTATTTTCTTTTTCATTTTTTCTGGTGTACAGTCATAGTTATTTATTAAAAATGAAAAACATAGCAATTTACCTTTTTTGCTTTTTATATAACCAGCATAACCTCTTACCCTTTCTATATATCCACTCTTCGCCCTTAGGTTATCCTGTGCAAAAGTTCCCTCACAAAAATTATCTAACGGACCTGGCAGCCCAGCAATAGGAAATGATTCGTAATAAATTTTGAAGTCTCTTTCATTCGCCATTAAACGTAAAATCTGCGCTTCTGTTTTTGTGGTAATGCCATTGGAACGGGATAAACCACTGCCATCGGTCATAAAAAATCCATTTATATCTACTCCTTTATCTCCCCATAATTTAGTAACCATCTCTGTACCTAAGTTTTCTTTACCTATCCCATTTTTTTTATAAGCAATATATTTTAGCAAATGCTCGGCATACATATTATTGCTTTTATAGTTTGTCCAGTATATAATTTCTTTTAGCGGTGGCGAATAGTGGGTATGTAAATTATATTTTTTTATTATTTGTATTTTAGCTTCTTCTTTTAATATTCTATTCGTTGTCGACTCCTTTTTACATTTTATACCAATTTTATTTAAGGAATGTTCTAAGGATTGCGCACAAAACAAAGCAGGGTCTGGCATTGAACCTTCAATTTCATAATTGTTTTTATGAGCTGGAATAGTTCCTTGTATTTCCCTATAAAAGGAGTAGGGGGCCCCATAAATAAAAGCATTGTCATCTTCTCCATTGGATGTAACGTTGTTTATCAATTCCAAACCTTTAATTTCTGGTATTTTTTTTGTAATTTCTACTTTACTGCCGATGGCCCCCGATTTCATATATAATGAATATTTATTATCATGGTATGAAAGTCCGGAAGCTCCTGCTCCAAAGTAATTGCCAATATCTGCCCATATCCATTGGGATGGTATCAAATTGTTTTCGAAGATGCTAGCATCAGCAATAATAGACCCTTCAATTGTTTTAATTCCTTTTTTTTGAAGTATCCTTGCCCACTTATCGCTGGTACTTAAACTGTCATTTTTATTTGCAAAATATTCAGAATCAATTGATGGATCCCCCCCGCCTATAATATATAAATTGCCTTTTATTGTGCCCGATGAGGTATCAAATATACCATCGTACTGAAGTCTTGTCTCAAATTTAAAATCGCTGCCCAAAAGCAATAAGGAGGCACCTGTAGTAACTATTTTTAATGTGCTTGCTGGAATTAAACTAATTGAACTATTATATTCTGCAAGTATTGTATCTTTTTCTATTGGCATAATACAAATACTCCAAGATGCACTTTTCAGTTCCGGATCATTTTTTATTTTTTCTATTTCAATATCCAGCTTCGATATTGTTTGTGAATTCAAAAAAGTAATTTGCAATAAAATCAGTATTGTGAAAATATATTTGAAAATCATTTTTTTGAAAAAAAATATTTAACAAGTTCTGCTCCGAAAAATTTCTTCGCCTTTATCCTAACAGTAATAAAAAAATAAAAATTATTTAACGCTTGAAAAGTGAATTTTTACCATTGAAAACTTTATCAATTTCATTTGCAAGTTTTCGGTCCTTTTCAGTAATAGTATTGCCTTCATCATGGGTGCAAAGTGCAATTTCTACCTTGTTATATAGGTTACTCCATTGTGGATGATGATTTAACTTTTCTGCTACCATTGCCACTTTTGTCATAAAGGCAAATGCTTCAATAAAGTTGGTAAATTCAAAGCTCCGTTTAAGTACATTATTTTCTTCTTGCCACATGTTTTTTTAAAATTAAGATATGTAATTATTAATGAAATTATTCTACTCAGTAAATTATGTTTTTTTTATATTTCAATGCTTCTCATTTGTTTTTTTCTATAAAAATAAATGCTCCTTTTGTATTATTTTTCAACAAAATTAAGAAGAATTAGTTTAATGCTGTTTTTATATTGATCAATCTCTTATAATAAATCATGGCTTTCTTATAAAAAACGCTTCCTTTTTTACTTAATATTTTCAGCTAAATTGGTAATAAAAGATTGTAAAAAGATGCTATAATTGGGCTGGCGACTGAGCCAGAAAAGGTGGCTGGTAAAATTGTCTTGCCTTTTTTTAAAATAGAATTACTAGAAAAGCTAACAAAATCAAGGTATTAAACATGATAGCTAAATATTTTTTTTGTTTATAATTTCAATATATTCATTTTTAAACGTATCAAATTCTTCAATTATTTTATCTCTCTCTGAAATAAGGCTAGAAATAAAAACACTTTTTTTATAAAAAAGCATTATCAATAACCATTTGGTGCCAATTTTTTTTACAGTATGATAGTACCAATAAGCATAAATACCGCTTAATGGAAGGCTAATTGCATATACTAATGTTAATAGCTTCAGGTCTGTCAATTTCCATACTAAAACAATTTGAATAGAATAAAATATAAGAAATGTAAACATGCCTCCAACCATGCTTATTGCACCTCTGTATTCAATTGAATTACTAATTATTTTTGCTATTCTACCTGGTATAAAATAGGTTAAATAATTATTTATTAAACCATATACATAAAAAGGAAATCCTAAAATTATTATCAATAAATATTTTATATTATTGCCAATAAATGATTTATTATTCTCATTTCTTGCAATATCCGTCTCTTTAAGTCCCAGACGACTTATACTTTTTAAATAGTCTTGTATTCTTTTACTTAAAATCGCTACCCGTTGTGGTTCATTTTGTACATAATAATTTACCGTTTCTATAATATTTTTCGTTAAAATAAAATCTGCATCTTTATCTTTTTTGTTAATTCCTAATTCTTTTGAAAGCTTATATTTATATATCGTTTCAATGTTATTTACTAATTCATCTATAGTAGTATCTTCTATTGCGATTATTAAATTTTCAAGTTGTTTTCTGATTTTATCTGTTAATTCTTCAGTGGCGCTATGTTCATCAATGGCATATTTCTCCTTGTAATCATTCACCAGTATAGGTTCGCCAATGTTAATATACAGGTCGCGATTGTATTTATGCGGATTGGCATAATTTAATCCTATTGTGATAATATTTACCCCTAGTTCAAAATTGTTTTGTGCTTCAGCTCCTAGCGCTATTCTTGCAGCGCCAGTTTTTATTTGCCTTAGCCTTCGCTCTGTCACGCTTGTCCCTTCTGGAAACATTAGTAAAACACCATTTTTTTCTAAATGTTCGAAGCATTTTATGAATATTTTTTTGTTTTTAAACATTAAGGCTGGGTCATCCGTTTGCCGATAAATTGGTATCACATTAAATTTAGGTAATAGCCATGCCCCTATTTTATTATTAAAAAGAACTCCCTTGCCTAAAAAAAATACTGTTCTATTGAGCATCGTGGCAACAACTATAGGGTCCATAAATGTGCTTGGATGATTTACAAGCACCATTAATGGACCATTATTGGGTATTAATTCTTTGTTTCGGATGGTGATAGAACGAAAAAATCCTCGTACAGTAATTTGTAATAATATTTTTAGAATAGAATATAGCATTTATTTATAATTATAAATAACGTAAGGTGTTAATAATTAATGATTTAAAATATTTTTATAAATTATTTATTATTAAAGGTAGTACTATATTTTTGATTAATTAAATAATCGTATTTTAGCGCCCTGATAAATCTAAAACCATAAATATACATGTCATACTTATTTACATCTGAATCAGTTTCGGAAGGTCACCCGGATAAAATAGCTGACCAAATTTCTGACGCTCTAATCGATAATTTTTTAGCTTTCGATCCCCAATCAAAAGTAGCTTGCGAAACCTTAGTTACTACCGGGCAAGTGATGCTTGCAGGGGAAGTGAAATCAAAAGCTTACCTCGATGTTCAAACAATTGCTAGAGATGTTATCCGTAAAATTGGGTATACCAAAAGTGAATATATGTTTGAAGCAAATTCTTGCGGCGTGCTCTCCGCTATTCATGAGCAATCTGCAGATATTAATCAAGGGGTAGATAAAAAGAAAAAAGAAGATCAAGGTGCCGGCGACCAAGGAATGATGTTTGGTTATGCAACCAACGAAACAGTCGATTTAATGCCTTTAGCATTGGATTTGGCACATAAAATATTGATTGAGCTGGCTTTGATACGCAGAGAAAATAAAGAAATTAAATATTTGCGCCCTGATGCAAAATCTCAAGTTACATTGGAATATGATAATAATAATGTTCCGGTACGTATTGATGCGATAG
>CAMBDK010000023.1 GCA_945865315.1 Chitinophaga pinensis
TATTTGCCTGTTGGGTATCAAATAAAAAGATGTCGGTAAATTTCATAAAACAATTTAACGCTGCCTTAAAATACGGCATAGATAACCGTTCTCAGTTAATTTCTGAATTATTGATAAACAAGGCTTTTCATACTGATATAGATGTTTATCTTAATCGGAATATTAAATATATTTTTGATGATGAAAAAAAAAATGCACTAAAGTTCTTTTTGAGTTATATTTAATATATGCTCTCTTCCATAAATTATAATTGTTATGTGTTCAAATTAAAATATCAAAAAAATATATGAAGTATGTCTTTTTTTATTAAGTTTGCATTAGATAATTAATATAATTTAACAATTTTATTTTTGTTGTCGAATTATTCTATCATTAAATTGTATAATTAATAGGTTATGATAAAAAAAACAATGTATTTTTCGGTATTGTTGATGATTTCAATAAGCACCATATCTGCGCAAAAAAATATAATTGAGAAAAGCGAAGATCAAATTAAAATGTTTAATGCACAGCAGCGTTTTTTTGCTGGTGATTTTCAAGGAGCATTAAATGGCTATAATGAATTACTGAAAAGTATGCCTAATAATTCAAATATGCTGCTGCATAAAGCGGAGTGTTTTTTTGGGATGAACCAATTTGAGCAATCATTAGAATATGCTAAAATGGCTAAAAGTGCTGATGCTAAAGCCGATGTTAATCTTTCTTTACTTTTAGGTAAGTTGTATTTTATAAGTGGCAATGTAGATTCAGCATTGTATGAATTTACTTCTTTTAAAACCTCATTATTGGGAGATGCAAAAAAAATTACTGAAAGTGATGTGGATGTTTTTCTTTCTCAAGTTAATCAAGCCAAAATTTTAATGGCTAAACCTGTCAATGTGAAAATTGACAATGCAAGTATTGTTATCAATTCTGAATATGATGATAAAAACCCATCTATTACTGCTGACGGTAAAACCTTAATTTTTACTTCTAGACGCCCAGGTAAGTCAAGCGCATTAGATGTAGAAGGGGATAAAAAATATTTTGAAGATATATACATATCTAAATGGGATTCCATTAATAAATTATGGTTGGAAGCCGAATTACTTCCTGGTGCTATCAATACTGAAGGTCACGATGCATGTACAAGTATTTCCCCGGATGGTAAAGCTATTTTTATTTATAAGAATGATATAGATGGTGAATCCCGTGGCGGTGATATTTATTTTTCGAAATTGAGTGCTTCTGGAAAATGGGGCACAGCTACTTCATTAGGAAAACCAATAAATACAACGTTTTTTGAAGGTGGAGCTTGTATTTCACCCGATGGAGGCACCCTTTACTTTGTTAGCGAGCAGCCTGGAGGTTTCGGGCATGCCGATATTTATATGGCAAAACGTAAAAGTCGTACCGAATGGGATGTGCCAGTTAATATTGGTGCAGATGTAAATACTACTGAAGATGAAGGAGGGATATTTTTAGCGCCAGATGGTAAAACATTATTCTTAAGTTCTAATGGGTATAACTCAATGGGTGGTTATGATATATTAAAAACTGTTAATGAAAATGGTAAATGGTCTAAACCAGTTAATTTAGGATACCCTATTAACACCCTCGATAATGATATGAGTTTAACACTTTCATTGGACGGAAAAATAGGATACTTCACTAGTGATAGAAAAGGAGGCACTGGTGGCCTTGATATTTTTAAAGTTGATTTATCAAATTATCAAGTTCTTGAGAATGATGCGAAACGCAAAATAGTAGATTCTGTAGCTATTACAAAAGGTACAGTTTTTAATGCTACCGATGGAACTGCGATGGAGGCCGAGTTGATATTTTATGATCAAAATGGAAACAAAGTTGCTAATACTCTCTCTAGCTCGGGTAGTGGTGATTACTTTATTACTCTTTTAGTAGACAAAACATACCAAGTGAAAATAAATTTAGAGGGTTATAAACCAATTGATGAAAAAATTGAAATTAAAGCTGCTAAAGAAGGTTCAACTACTTTGGTGAAACATTTTTTACTTTATAAAAATTAATTTAATCAAAATTGTATTTTAAAAAGGGGAGAATCGCATTTTTTGTGAATCTCCCTTTTTTTTTACCCTAGTAATGCTTGCTTAAGTAATTAAAATAATATTACCTTTATGCCCCTATGAACTTTACCTTTCCAGCATTTTTATTCGCACTATTTGCAATAGCAATACCTGTTCTAATTCACCTGTTTAATTTCCGGAAATTTAAGACTGTTTATTTTAGCAATATTCGTTTTTTGAAAGAAGTAAAACAGGAAACGCAATCAACTTCAAAGCTTAAACATTTATTGGTATTAGCATCTCGCATTTTGGCAATTAGCTTTTTAGTATTTGCTTTTGCACAACCTTTTATCCCCGCTAAGAATAATAAAGTTTCTATAGGTGATAAAGCTATCAGCATATTTGTTGATAATTCATTTAGCATGGATGCCATTAATAAAAATGGCACCCTGTTAAGCCAGTCTAAAAAAAGAGCCATTGAAATTGTTTCCGCTTATAAACCTTCGGATCGTTTTCAATTACTTACTAATGATTTTGAAGGAAAACATCAACGTATTGTGAATAAAGAAGAATTCATACAATTGCTGGATGAAATAAAAATAAGCCCTGCCAGCCATAGTATCTCTGAAATTACAACAAGGCAAATGGATGCCTTGAACCATGCCGAAAATAAAATAAAGATAGCCTATATTATTTCCGACTTTCAGAAAAGCAATGTTAATATTTCTCAAATTAAAAATGATACAAATATTTCCTTCCATTTCGTTCCAATAGTAGCAGCCCAAAGAGATAATGTTTATATTGATACCTGTTGGTTTGAAAGTCCTGTGCGCCAATTCAATCAATTAGAAAAATTACATGTTCGTATAAAAAATATGTCCGATAAGAATCTCGAAAATAATTCTATTAAATTATTTATTAATGAAATTCAAAAAACTCCTGCTAGTTTTAGTGTGGATAAAAACTCCGATACGGAAGTTATTCTTTCTTTTGCCTCCAAGGAAATAGGCTTGCAACTTGGTAGGATAGAGTTAAATGATTACCCGGTTACTTTTGACGATAAATTTTATTTTAGTTTTACAGTTTCTGAAAATATTTCTGTTTTATCTATTAACTCTTCCGGTTCCAATCTATCGCCTTCTGAAAGTCCATACTTGAATAAACTTTTTGGTTCCGACTCCCTATTTACTTTAACTAATTCTTCTGAAAATAAACTTGATTATTCGGCCCTTTCAAAAAATAATTTAATCATATTAAATGAATTGAAAATTATTTCCTCGGGATTAGCACAGGAGCTAAAACGCTTTATGAATAATGGAGGAAGTGTATTGGTTTTTCCTAATTCAGAAATTGACATCGAGTCCTACAAGGATTTTTCATTACTTACAAATACAAACTATATCGATAGGATAGATACTGCAGCCACAAAAGTGGATAAAATTAATCTTGAACATGATATTTACAAGGATGTTTTTGATAAAAAAATAGTTAACACAGTAAATCTTAATTTGCCTGTTGTTAGCAAGCATTATGTTTATACTAAACTAACACATAGTAACGAAGAGTATTTACTAAAATTACAAAATAACGATGTTTTATTAAGCACTTATAATATCGAAAAGGGTAAATTATATCTATCATCCGTATCGCTGCAATCAAATTACAGCAACTTCGCCAAACATTCTTTATTTGTCCCTTCCTTATACAAAATAGGTATATACAGCCAAAACAGCCAAGCCTTATTTTATACTATCGGAAAAGATGAAGCAATAGAATCTGGTAATATATTAACTGGAGAAAATGTATTTCATATTAGAGGAGTAAATAATAATTTAGATATTATCCCAGAACATAAAGTATTGGCATCAAAAACACAAATAATAGTGCACAATCAAATTATTAATGATGGAAATTATCACTTAATTGTTGGCAATGAGAAAATATCAGGTATCTCATTTAATTTTAACCGCAATGAATCTAATTTGAATTGTTATGCTTCTGATGAATTAAATGACCAGTTATTAAAAAAAAATTATTCAAATTTTATTATTCTGGAAGCTGGTGCTCAAAGCTTAAAACAATATATAATGGAAATAGAACAAGGCAAAAAACTTTGGAAAATTTGTATTATTCTCACCTTGATGTTTTTAGCTGCTGAAGTATTATTATTACGTTTTATGAAATAGAAAATAAGTAAAGAATAGGCTAATCAGATTAATTAAAATCTATTTTATATTTTATAAAAAAAATGGTGTAACTTGTGAATCAAAAATTAATCCCAATGAATTTACTAATTAAATCGGCCTATATTGTTGACAAAACCTCTGCCTATAAAGGTAAAGTAATGGATTTGTTAATAGAAAATGGAATTATTAAATCTATAAAACCAAAAATAATACCTCAAAAAAATGTTAAAATATTAAATGTTAATAATTTACATGTATCGGTTGGATGGTTTGATATGCAGGTGAATTTTTGTGACCCGGGGTTTGAACATAAGGAAGATTTATGCACTGGGATAAGTGCTGCTATTGCTGGTGGTTTTTCTGGTGTAGCATTAGTGCCATCTACCAATCCTCCTATACATACCAAAAGTGATGTGCAATATATAAAAAGTAAAACCACTAATTCAATTGTAGACGTTTATCCTATAGGCACTGTATCGCACCGACAAGAAGGAAAAGATATTTCGGAAATGTATGACATGCAGCAAGCCGGTGCTATTGCTTTTTCAGATGATAAAAAACCTATTCACGATGCTGGATTATTAATGCGTGCACTTTTATATTCACAAAATTTTGGTAGCTTAATAATTACGCATTGCGATGAGAAATCTATTTCTTTGGATGGCCAAATGAACGAAGGGGTTACTTCTACAATGCTCGGTTTAAAAGGGATTCCTGCTATTGCAGAGGAACTGATGGTAAGCCGTAACATATCCTTAGCAGAATATACAAACGCCCCCATACACATTTCAAATATTTCCACTAAAAAATCAGTATCCTTAATCAAGCAAGCGAAGGCTAATGGTTTGAAAGTTACTGCATCCATTAATGCATATAGTTTGGCTATTGATGATAGCGCTTTAATGGAGTTCGATAGCAATTTTAAATTAAACCCTCCTTTGCGTTCTAAAAGTGATATAGAAGCCTTGCGCAATGGCATTGCTGATGGAACAATTGATGCCATTACGAGTGATCATCGCCCGCAAGATATTGAGTCGAAGGTAATTGAATTCGACTACGCTTCTAATGGAATGATTGGCTTGGAAACTTCCTTTGGATTGATTAATAGCAATAAGGGTAAAATAAAATTAGAAACAATTATTGAAGCATTAACTACTAATCCTCGAAAAATATTAAAAATTAAACAACCTAAAATTGCTGAAGGTGAAATAGCAAATATTACTCTATTCGACCCTGCTGCAGAATGGCTATTTGAGAAAAAATGCATTCAATCTAAATCAATTAATACCCCATTCCTTGGAACAAAATTTAAAGGGAAAGTTATCGGGATTATAAATAATTCTGCTTTTAATATTAAGGGTTTTTAATTTTTTTTATCTATCATTTTTTTATTAATAAATAATCGAGTTTATATACGTTAGGAAACAATTCTATTTATTCTTACTTTTGATTAAATATTTTATTTATGAATTTTTTAATAGAAAAAAATAATAAATACACAGTTGTTAAGATTCAAGTAGAAAAATTGGATAGTACTATATCCTCTTTACTTAAAACAGAACTTGTTTTGTTAAATACCGATGGGATTAAAAATATTATTATTGATTTATCTGAATCTCGATACTGCGACTCTTCAGGGCTAAGCGCTATATTAGTTGCAAATCGCCTTTGTAAAAATAGTAAAGGTGCTTTTGTTTTAACAGGCTTGCAGGATCCTATAAAAAAATTGATTTCTATTTCTCAATTAGATACCATTTTAACGATTACAAAAAATTTGGAGCAGGCGATTAAATTATATTAAGTTATTTGTAAAAAAATACTTATTATCCCATTAATATTTAATCTTCACCCAATTAAAATTCTTATTTAACAATATTAATAATAGGTATAGAACTTTAATTTATAAAGGACTTTCTTTTAAAAAAAAGTGTATTGTTACCCCTCTATAGGTATTATCTAAAATTATTAATTTAGTAGTGTTCAATTGTAATGCATGCAAAAGTATTGGCGTATTGCATCTTAGTATTATTATACTTAAAGAAAAGAAAGATTGATTTTTTAAAATAACTATTTTGCTAAAACTTACGAGATTTCATTTTATAGTAATAATAGCTATTTTGGCTATTCATGCTCTGTTTTCTATATGTGGTTTAAAACCGGTAAACGTAGAGCAAATTTTTTGGTACATTATTGATTTTAAGTTTTTGCGTGAAAATTTCTTCTCGTCCTTAATTTATTTTCATGAAATCCCCCCCTTGTTAAGCATTATACATTATGGTGCTGAAGTTATTTCGTTTGGGCACCGGTATTTGTTTTTTGCATTATTGCTACCCTTACTTCACAGCCTTTGTTTCCTCCTTTTTAGTAATGTAATACATCAATTAAATTTTAAGTATGATAAATTATTTCTTGCGATTATATTTCTCAATCCTGCGGTATTTATATATTTCAGATTTCCATTTTATTCCACTTTTTTATTTGTTCAAAGTATATTGTTTTTATTTGTTTTAATTGGAAATTTCAGCTCCAACAAAAAACTTGTTTTTATCACTGTATTGCTTGTTATTGCAGCTTTGGAGCGCTCATCGTATAATTTATTGATAGTAATTCTATTGCTGTTGCCATTTATTTTAAAGGCATATAAAAGAACCATTGTTATTTGTTTAGTTCTACTTTTAATACCATTTAGTTTATATTTAAAAAACTATTTGCTCTTTGGGAAGTTTACATCCAGCACTTTAACCGGAATGTATTTTCATGGGCATATTGATAAAAATATACCAGGTTCAAAAATTAAAAAAATTGGTATTTGCCGACCTGTTGCTTACTATAAAGATTTTATTAATGAAAACGATCCCATGGTTATTCGTTATAAGCACGTTCCAATATTAAATCAAAACGATATGAACAACATTCGTTACCTCCAAGTATCGGATGAATATTTAAAAGAATTTAAAGAAAATTTCGATTTGTTATATTCTATTAAATATGTGTCGCTTGGCTTTATCCGATATATGTCTAGCCCTAGCGCTGATTATAAATATTTGAATACTTATTTAGATAATAATTCCTTTCAATTGTATGATTTATTTGATTTGCCAAATATCCAGCTTAAAAATGAAACAAAAACAGTAATTCCATTTTCATTTTACTTGTTTGTTTATCCATTCATTTTGATCTTTTTACTATTTTATTTCCGGAAATTAACTTTCGTGGTCCGTTATATTCTACTGTATACTATTTTCTTCAGCATTTTATATGCTGCAATAGACCCAGCGGAATCCATGCGCATGCGATTTGAGATAGAGCCATTTTTTTATTTTTTATTGCTATTTGTTTTAGCAAATTATAAAGTGCTGAAAAATAAGCAATGCCAAATTAAATCTAAGGCTTTATTCTAAAAATATATTTTGGAACTGCTATATTATAGGTTTAAATTAATATGACAAGTGTGTATATGTAAGTTAGATAATTTATAACAAAGGAGTCCGCAATTTTAAAAGCTGATTGCTTGTGTCAAAACTTTTGATATTAATCTTAAAAGTTATATGCAAGCCATAAATATTAGATTGCTTCTAGAGTCTTTTGTCGTTGATTTTAATTTACTGATGTCTGGATATTTGAAATAATTTAATTTACAGATGGTATTTTGAAGTTTAGGATTTTTATATTATATTTGTCCAATATTTTTATAATCATTAAGCTTTTTAATGATAAAAGGTATGTATAATTTAGTGTTAAATTTAAAATATAATTAAACCTCTAATTTTTTTATTATGATAAAAAATTTACTTTCAACAGTGCTATTATTTACAAGTGTAGGTGTTATGGAATCCTCCGCTCAGGCATTATGCACATCAAATGTTTCTTGTGTTCCAGCGGATTCAACTTTTGGAATATGTCCTGATTCAGCTACAGGTATTCCTTCAGGAACATTAGGTCAAGCTTATAATGTTACTATGAGCATTAAATTTCCTGGTACTACCATCTTTGTTGGTCAAACCGTTACATTAACTCATTTAGGTATAACGGATGTTGATGTGGATACTGCTATCTCAGGAGCTCCTGCTTTTGTTCCTATTTCAACTATTGGATTAAACTATTTAGGTAGTGGTGCAAATACCCCTTCTGGTGGCGTAACAGGTATTACTGGTGGTGGTTTCACAATGACTAAGTTTTGTTATTGGGATGCTCCTGGTAATTCATGTGTAATACTTAGCGGAACTCCTAATAAAGTAGGAACCTTTAAGGTAAGAATTAAGTCTAAAGCTCGTGCTGTAGTTTTAGGAACGGGATCATGGAACGATGCGCCAGAAAATACTGATTATAGATTGGTGGTAAGTAGTGGACCAAACGGTATTGCATCCTTAGAAATTAATAAATTTGAAATATCTCAAAATATCCCTAATCCATTTAGTGATAAAACTGAAATACGATTTACTTCAGGAAACAATTCAGAAGTGGAATTTAAAGTTTTCAACTTGTTAGGTTCAGTAGTTTACAGCAGTAATTTGAAATCAGTTAAAGGAGTTAACACTATCTCTTTAGAAGCTAATTTATTTAACCCTGGTGTATATATGTATTCCATTAAAAATGGTGCTAATACTATTACAAAAAGAATGGTTGTTTCAGCCAAATAATGCAAAATTTCGAATTAACTTTTCTTGGTTGTAGTAGTGCAACACCTACTTCAATTCGTAATCCAACCGCTCAGCTATTAAATATAGCTGAGCGGTTTTTTTTAATTGATTGCGGGGAGGCTACACAAATACAGTTGCGTAAATATAAGCTCAAGTTCCAGCGTATAAATAATATTTTTATTAGCCACCTGCATGGCGATCATTATTTTGGATTAATAGGGCTACTATCGAGTATGCATTTACTTGGTAGAACACTAGATTTAAATATATATTGTCCGCCAGAATTGGAGGAAATAATTGATTTGCAATTTAAACATTCGCAAACCTATCTGAAATATAAAATTATTTACCATCATCATAAATTTATTGCTAATGATTTAATATTTGAAGATTCAAAAGTGGAGGTACGAACTATTTTGTTGAACCATAGAATCCCTTGCTGCGGTTTTTTATTTATAGAAAAACCTTTACTCGCGAATATTGCAGCTGAAACAATTAAAAAATATCAAATTTCTATTGAGCAAATTGTTAAAATAAAATCGGGTGCTGATTTTATAACACAAACAGGAGAGATAATTCCTAATAATAAGCTAGTAACTACCCAGTACAAACCCCGAAGCTATGCTTATTGTTCCGATACTTGTTATGACGAACGTATTATTGAGTTTATAAAAGGAGTTGATTTACTGTATCACGAGGCTACTTTTATGAATGATATGTTGTCGCGTGCCAAAGAAACTTATCATAGCACTGCTTTGCAGGCTGCTACAATAGCTGAAAAGGCAGCGGTAAACAAATTAATAATAGGTCATTATTCGGCGCGTTACAAGGATCTGCAGCCATTACTTGATGAGGCTCAAACTGTTTTTAAGAACACTGTTTTGTCGGTAGAAGGTGAAAGCATTGTTGTTAGCAATTAACTTTTTTGCCTTTTTATTGTTAGGCAATCCTAATAATAAAAAATTGTCCCCTTGGCTAATATTTAAAAATAGCAGAACATTAGCCTAAATTAAAATTGTTTAAAATGATTAATTTGGTTTTATTTTCAAGTCCGATTTCATTAGCTCCTTGATATATTTTACAGGAGCGCTGCCATAACTAAGGAATTTTTCATGAAATTGTTTCAAATTAAAATTATTGCCTTGTAATTTCTTCAACTCTTCTCGGAAATCATAAATTTCGGTAAACCCAGTAAAATAACAGCATAATTGAACTTGCGTAACAGTTACTCTTTTCCATTTACCTTCAGCTTCCGATTTTTGTTGGAACGCCTCATCAATAAGC
Source organism: Chitinophaga pinensis (assembly GCA_945865315.1). Classification (GTDB taxonomy): domain Bacteria; phylum Bacteroidota; class Bacteroidia; order 2-12-FULL-35-15; family 2-12-FULL-35-15; genus 2-12-FULL-35-15. The sequence goes on from CAMBDK010000023.1 coordinate 10,135, forward strand.
AGGTGCAAGGCATCCTTTTTATTCATATTTTTTGTATGAACGCTGTAATCTAAAATAGTATTACAGGTGCTACGCAAGTTCCATTTAAAATACATTAACCACATTTCTGGTGAATTATCATAACCACTTTCTAACATCATGCGCTCAGTATAAACAGCCCAACCCTCAATCATGGAACTGTTACCGAACAAGGCTTTTATTAAACTAGGCGACTGATTACTATAAACCAACTGGGTATAATGCCCCGGTATCGCTTCATGAATATTTAATATTTGAAGGATATAGTAATTGTATTCACGCAAATAACTTTCTGCTTTATCTTTATCCCAACCCGATAGGCTTCCAACATTATAATAAGTATTCCCATTCTTATCATAGGGGCCTGGTGCAGAAATGGATGCTCCTGCTACGCCTGCCATATAATCTGGTTCTTTTCTTACTACAAGTGGCTTTGTGGGATCGATGTATATTAAATCTTTTTTTAATATAAAATCTGTTAAAACTGGTAACTGTTGTTCTATTGCGGATTGAAATTCATCCGGTTTTACATGTTTTTCAGAAATTTTATCTATTACTTGTTTTATCAACTGAAGAGTATCTGTGGGTTTAGTAATACTTTTCAATTTTGCCGATACATCCTCCCCATTAACAAAATATTTCTCCCATAGATTGTCCGCTATGGTATACATTTTTTCGTGTAATCCTTTTTTATGCTGCAGCGCTTTATTATAAATTTGGTCAACAGTATATCCAGATTGAATATCAAATTCAAACTTTTTTTCATACAAGTCTTTGCCTAATCTAAAACTCCGTGGCGTTTTATTACTCATTGTTTTTAACCACAATACGTATCTCTTTATAGCTTTAACAGATTCCCTCGCATTGGCCTCCATCATTTGTCTCTCATGTTCGCCAAAGGTTACTTTATTTAAAGAATCAATAAAATCTTTTTCGAAAACTGAAATACCACCTAAATTTTGATCTATTGCTAAAAGGCTATGTTCTATTGTCGGATTGTTAATATTTTTTTTTGCAGCTTCGTAATAAGCAGTAATATTTGCCATTTTTAAATTGAAATTACGCAAGCGCACATCCAACGAATCGTAATTCCCTATCAGTATTTCAGCGAAAGCGCCGGAAACATTATAATCGGATGGATTCCATTCGTAAGATTTGAGTTCATTAATAGAAAAAATAATTGTTTTCAGCTGATTTTCAATCATATAGTAATCAGTCTTATTATTATCCGATAATAAAGTAACATCAAATATTTTCAATGAATCTAAATTAGCATTAGAAAAGGCTAACTCATTGGCTCTTGATGCATTATTGGGAACTATCAATATACTATCATATTTATGATAACCTTGATTGCTTGCCCACAATGGATAAACAGCCCATAGTTGCTCTATAAAGTTAGCTTTATAAATATCAAATTGAGGATTAATATCTGATGCAGCAACAGAATTATTTGTTTGTTTTTTTTGGCTAAAAAAAAGGATAACCAATAGTGCAAGTGGTATGATTAATAGTATGCTCCTTAATTTAATATTCATTATAGTTTTCTATTTTGAATTGAATTTTAACATCATTTTAAATCTAAAAATATCTTAAATAAATAATCTATTTAATTTAATTATTTACTTTTATTATTTAATTTTTCTTCTTTTAATTTCTGTTTTTCTAGTTTCATATTATATCGTATATCTCGCCAATATTGAGCACCGTAGCTAACAAAAACTTCCGATCCCGATTTAATATTTTTAGTAGCAGAAATCCAGCCCGTTTTTTTATAGATTTCATATTGGCAATTGTTTTTCACTGACTTTATTTTGGTTAATCCTTTAGCGTCATTAGCATAACGTGCATATGCTTCGGGATTGTGAAAAGCATCAATACATTTATTTCTGTTAACATAAAAAACATAACCTCCTTCATCGCGTTCCGCTCTAATATCACATTCTTTCCAACTAATAATTTCTCCAAGGTATTCAACAATTCGTTCGCCTTTTTTAACATCACGATTAACAAATAAGCCTTTTCCTGCTCCAGGAATGGTAGATTTTTTTACAATAAACTCTTTTAACATATATTTTATATAAGTCTTTTAAATATTAAAAACTTTGAGGTGAAAATTAGTTTGATAATAATTTATTAATAAGAAGGCCTTTTTAAAAAAAGCTAAGTAATATTTTGTAGTTTAATATAATTTTTAAAAGCAACATCATTCTTAAATTCAGGAGAGTAAATGTATTTTTTTATTAAAGCAGCCCATTCTTTATGCGATTTATTATTATCTAAAATCGATGCTTCAAAAGGTTTGCCAAAATGAATTTTTATGGTATGACCTTTTTGCTTAAACATTTCATCAGGCAAAAACATCATCTCAATATTTGCTTTTATACCAATACGTTTACGGAAATTTGCAAAACGATAGAAAAAATTCGAATTTTTACCTTCAATAAAAACTGGTACAATTTGACGTTTATGCTCAATAGCTTGTGTTACAAAGCTTTTTTTCCATGTTAAATCCTTTATTTCTCCTTTTTGTTTTCGCGAAACTAATCCAGCAGGAAAAAATATAACAGCATCTTCTGATGATAAAACATTTTCCATCGCTCTTAATGATTTGGCTGAGGTAGAGCTTATTTTATTGACACCAACAAAAACATCACCGTAGTTTTTTAAATTATCTAATACATCGTTTACAACAAACCTTACATCTTTTCTGATTTCACCAACAGCTTTAATTAAGGCCATTCCATCCAAGCCACCTAATGGATGATTTGCAGCAACGATGATACCTCCGGTTGTAGGAATAAGCTGTTGATTTAAAGTTTCAATTTTAGCACCAAATTTTTCTAATCCTTTACTATTAAAATTTAGACCATATTCATCCTTTAACTCATACATAAGTTGATTGATTTCATCCTCATGCAGTTTCTTTTTTAACCAAATCATCATAAATTTGGGCATCCATTTTTTTAATGTGGGCGCTTTAGTTCCAATAACTTGACTAACATCAATAAATTTCTTGGACTTCATAATTAAATTTCAATTGTTTAAAACATTTAATCACATTAATTTATATGCTTAAAGCAAGTAATTATTTTGAAAAACTATTAATGTTGTAGATTTTTTTTTATTTCAGCTTCTAAATTACTTATGCGGTTATTTAGTTTTTGAAGCCCCCTGAAAAGTACATAACTACGCTGATAATCTCCTATAGGAAAAGCAGGAGAGCCTTGCAATGTTTCACCTTCTTTTTCAACATTTTTTCCTACACCAGATTGCCCGGCTATTTTAACACCATCTGCAATTTTTATATGACCAATAACTCCTGCTTGCCCCCCTATCATAACGTTTTTCCCAATTTTGCTTGAACCTGCAACAAATACCCCTCCTGCCAAAATTGTATTTTCTCCTATTTCAACATTATGTGCTATTTGAATTAAATTATCCATTTTTACTCCTTTACCTATTATTGTAGAGCCCAAGGTAGCCCTATCTATAGAAGTATTAGAGCCTATTTCAACAAAATCTTCTATTACTACATTTCCTATTTGTGGTACTTTTTTATAATTGTTTTCTGAATTGGGTGCAAATCCAAAACCATCACTTCCTATTACAGTACTTGCATGAATGGTACAATCCATACCTATTATACAATTATAATATACTTTTACTCCAGAATACAAGGTGGTATTATCACCTATGCTCACATTATCACCAATGAAACAGTGTGGATATATTTTTACATTATTACCAATTTTAACATTTTCTCCAAGGTAAGCAAACGCTCCTATATAACAATCTTCGCCATATATAGCACTTTTTGAGATATAACAGGGTTGTTCAATTCCAATTTTGTTTTGTGTACTTTTATAATAGATATCTAATAATTTAGCAAAACTACCATAGGCATCTTCTACTCTTATAAGTGTACATGTAGACTTTACAGGCTTATCAAGCACCAAATTTTTATTTAATATAATTACAGAAGCGTTAGTTTCGTAAATCAAAGGTGTATAAAGCGTATTCGATAAAAATGATAAGGTTCCCGTTTTAGCTTTTTCAAGAGATGATAAGCCATTAACAATCTCGTTTTTATTGCCTTCCACCTCTCCATTAAATAATTCGGCAATTTGATTTGCGGTATATTCCATCTTGAATATAATTAATATAAATGCATTTCTGTTAGTAAAATTGTCAACAGAATTTTTTTTTGAATATGTGAAAATTAGTTTTTAAGAAAATAAATTACTCACCAAAAAGAGCTTTGATTTTCTGGAAATCAATTTGGTCAGCAAATTTTTCCAATGTTTCGATACTATCTACATTACTTCCTTGGATCTGAACAACGCCTGCACCAACAATGATAGCAACTTCGCCTGATATTTTATCGGCTTCTCCACTTTTTATTATTTTATTATATCTTGACGATGCTCTGTAATTTTTTATTTTTATTGCTTTACTCTCTTCTCCTCCACCCATCATTGTTGTTGCCATTATAGGTGTGGCATTACTTCCTGAATTAATATTTGCTATACTTGTAGCAACCGAATTATTATTTGAAATAGTTACAATAATTCTAGATTTCCCATTTTCTAATCCCAAGTTAGGCATATACATATTGGGCGGGGGATATGCAGGCATTGAATTTCTACCTGCCATCGAATCTGTTTTAATTGCTGGTGGTACCGAAACAGCTTTCTTTTCTTCCTTTTTCGCCTCTAATTCGTAGGTTCTGATGCATATCAATTCACTTGCACCTGGTAGCCTCATACCCATAGGCATTTCTCTTGAAGTATTAGATTTTTTATCACTATTTTGTGTGAAATTATCAAATTTTAAAGGCAAACTTAATGCCAATTGGTTACTTAGCGATTTAGAAAGCTCATCCTTTGCTTTTTGTAATATCTTAGATGCTTCTACATAATTATTCGATTGTATGGCCTCTTGGGCTTGTTTAATTAATTTTTCGGCCTCTAACGCTTCATTTTGAGCAATTAAAAAACTCATTGTAGAAAATAAAGCCACAATAGTTAAAAAGTTTTTTTTTGTATTCATTAAAATTTAATTTAAGTATATAATTTATTTATTTATGCTTTATTTGAGTGACCTCGAGAGGGTTCGAACCTCCAACCTGCAGAACCGGAATCTGCCATTCTATCCAATTGAACTACGAAGCCAATTGCCTATTATTTTCAAATTTTTACAAATATACTATATTTATTTCTGCAAATTGTAGGATTATCTTAACATATCAAAAAGTTGGTGATTTACTAATTTGTGTGTTCGCAACTTATTTTCCGTAATTTCGTATTAATAATAGTACATCTAACAGCCATATAGATACATTAAAATGAATGCATTGGAATTAAAAAAAGACATACGCGGACTTTCATTAGATGAACTGAAAACTATATTCGTAAATAATGGCGATAAAGAATTTCGAGCCAAGCAAGTATATGAATGGCTTTGGAAAAAATCGGCACGTACATTTGATGAAATGACCAATTTATCTATTCATACTCGTGAATTGTTAAATACTCATTTTGTTATTAATGCTGTAACCATTGATAACTTGCAGGTGAGTAAAGACCGCACAATAAAAAATGCATTTAAACTGTATGATGGTAAAATTGTTGAAGGTGTGCTTATTCCTAGTAATTCTCGTATGACAGCTTGCATATCCTCGCAGGTGGGATGTAGTTTAACATGCAAATTTTGTGCTACAGGTCGCTTGGAGAGATTACGAAATTTAAATGCCGATGAAATTTATGATCAAGTAGTTTTAATTAAAAAACAAGCGGAGGATAAATACAATACTAACCTTACTAATATTGTATATATGGGAATGGGTGAACCTTTACTAAATTATAAAAATGTAATGGATTCTATTCTGAAAATTACATCGCCAGAAGGCTTAAATATGTCGCCACAGCGTATTACTGTGAGTACTGCTGGTGTTGCAAAAATGATTAAAAAATTGGGTGATGATGCCGTTAAGTTTAACTTAGCCCTATCATTGCATGCTGCAAACGATGAAAAAAGAAATAAAATTATGCCCATTAATGAAACTAATACTTTAGAAGTATTAGCTGAGGCATTAAAATATTTTTATGAGAAAACTAAAACTCGGGTAACTTATGAATATATAGTTTTTAAAGATTTTAATGATACTTTAAACGATGCAATGGAGCTGGCTGATTTTTGTAAACATATCCCCTGTAAACTCAATATTATCGAATACAATCCTATTGAAAATGGAGAATTTCAGCAAACAACGGAAGAAAGGTTAGACGCTTTTGTGAACTATTTAGAAAGTAAAAAAATAATTGTTAATGTCCGCAGAAGCAGAGGAAAAGACATTGATGCCGCTTGTGGACAGCTTGCCAATAAAAATAAAAGTTAAACAATAAGTTTAATTTGTTCAAATAATTCAATTGGCGGATTTTTTTTGACAAATAAATTATTTATTAAGGATCTAACTATTTATATTGAAAATAATGATTCATGACAATAAATGAAATAAAAGCTCCCATAGCTAGTGAAATGAAAGAATTTGAATTGAAGTTTAAAGCCTCGATGAAAAGTTCTGTGCCTTTACTGGATAAAATTACACATTATATCGTTAAACGCAAAGGGAAGCAAATGCGCCCCATGTTTGTTTTTCTGGCGGCGAAAATATGTGGTGAAATGAATGAATCTACCTATCGTGCTGCTTCTTTAATAGAACTTTTACATACTGCAACATTGGTTCACGACGATGTGGTAGACGATTCAAATGAAAGGAGAGGCTTTTTTTCTGTTAACGCGCTTTGGAAAAATAAAATTGCAGTTTTAGTTGGTGACTTTCTCTTGTCGAAAGGATTATTACTTTCTATAGATAATAAAGATTTTCACTTGTTAGGCCTTGTTTCTAATGCGGTGAGAGAGATGAGTGAAGGTGAATTATTGCAAATTGAAAAAGCTCGTAAACTTGATATCGACGAAACAGTATATTTTGATATTATCCGTAAAAAAACAGCATCCCTTGTGGCTTCATGTTGTGCATGCGGCGCAGCTTCTGTAACTAATGACGTAATTTTAATTAATAGAATGCAATCTTTTGGCGAAGCTGTTGGTATAGCCTTCCAAATAAAAGATGACCTCTTCGATTATGGTAATGGAGATAACATAGGAAAACCTACAGGTATTGATATAAAAGAAAAAAAAATGACTTTGCCATTAATTTACGCACTTAATAATGCATCTTTTTTTGAAAAAATAAAAATTATTAATATCGTAAAAAATAATAATAATAACCCTAAGAAAATAGCTGAAGCTATTGATTTCGTTGTTATGAAAGGTGGTATTCAATATGCCGAAAGTAAAATGAATGAATACAAAAATAAAGCACTTGAAATACTTTCGCATTTCCCCCCCTCTGTTTCAAAAACATCCTTAGCAGAATTAGTAAAATATACTACAGAACGAAAAAATTAATACGAAGCAAGGATATCCACAACAAAAAAATATACTTATTTTATGAAATTTATATCCATTATAAAAAATATTTCATGTTCTATTTCAATGAGGATAAATTGTTCGCTATTTTTAAAAAATAGCAATAAATTTATCATTTCACCAAAAAAAAATATTCGCACTATCTATTCTTCAACCCCTTTATTTATTGGATTATTATTGTTTTTTTTATCTTGTAATGAACAACCAAATATAAAAAATGAAAATATAAATATACAACGTGATACTATTCAATCGGAATCTTTTTTTAATGAAAAAAAAGTAGCAATTATTCAAAATGGAGATTATATTAAATATTATAAAAATGGTGTAATTGAAATGCAAGGAACCATGAAAGGTGGCAACCGTTTTGGGGTATGGAAAAGTTCTTACGGAAATGGATCACCATGGAGCGAAACTACATTTATTGATGGAAAAAAAAATGGGGAAACTACTTCTTGGTATGAAAATGGAAATAAACGCTATGTAGGCTTTTATAAAAATGATGTGGAATATGGCACTTGGACATTTTGGGCCGAGAATGGTGATTTGCTAAATACACGTAATTATTAATAAATGATTTTTTTTCTTTAATCTAAATACAGCAATTATTTATAATGATTTGTTGGCCTCTATCAAGTAATTTTTTATTTACCTCTACCAATATAAAATGAAAAAACAGATGGCCTTAAAATCAAAAATTCATTTTTAGATTATTTAATTGATTTTCTTAGTTTTGTATTTTACTAGATTTTTGAATTTATTAATGTTTTATTTAATTTGTTGATTTAATAAATATTGTTTTAAAATGAAAATATCATTTAATTGGTTAAAGGAATATGTGGCTACTGATTTATCGGTAGAAGAAGTAGGAAAGTTATTGACCGACTGTGGTTTGGAAGTAGAGGGGATAGAGAAATTTGAAACAATTAAAGGTGGATTGGATGGACTTATTATTGGAGAGGTTATTTCTTTAGAAAAACATCCTGATGCCGACCGTTTAAGCGTTACTCAAGTTGATATTGGAACTGGTAATTTATTGAATATTGTTTGTGGAGCAAGTAATGTGGCTGCTGGACAAAAAGTTGTAATAGCAACGATAGGGGCTGTATTATATCCTTCTAAAGGAGAATCCTTTGAAATAAAAAAATCTAAAATACGCGGAATATTATCAGAAGGCATGATTTGTGCTGAGGATGAAATTGGATTAGGTTCCTCGCATGATGGCATAATGGTACTCGACCTAGCTGCGAAAATTGGGACTTCAGCAAAAGAGTATTTTAAGGTTACCAATGATTTTGTAATAGAAATTGGTTTAACACCAAATCGCGCCGATGCAGCTTCACATGTTGGCGTTGCTCGTGATTTGTTAGCGGTATTAAATTTAAAAAATAAGAATTTCGAGGATTTAAATTCTACATTAAAAATTCCTGCTGTAAATAATTTCACTATTGATAATACCGATTTTAAAATTGAAGTTTTAGTAGAAGACACTATTGCTTGCCCTCGTTATTCAGGAATTGTAATTTCAGGAATTACTGTAGGGGAGTCCCCTGCATGGTTAAAAGCTCGCCTTTTGGCCATTAATATACGCCCTATAAATAACATTGTTGATTGTACCAATTATGTTTTACATGAATTAGGACAGCCCTTACACGCTTTTGATGCGGATAAAATAAATGGAAACAAAATTATTGTTAAAAAGTTAGCCAATAAAACTAAGTTTAAAACTTTAGATGGTGTTGAACGCGAATTATCACCGCTTGATTTAATGATCTGCAATGTTGAAAGTCCAATGTGTATGGCTGGTGTTTACGGTGGGTTGGACTCAGGTGTAACTGCGGCTACTAAAACAATATTTTTGGAGAGTGCTTATTTTAATGCTACATCGGTTCGTAAATCGGCAAAATTTCACAATTTGAAGACTGATTCTTCCTTTCGTTTCGAAAGAGGTACTGATCCAAATATTACTGTTTATGCATTAAAACGTGCCGCAAATTTAATTATCCAATTAGGTGGTGGGAAAATTAGCTCCGATATAATTGATATTTATCCTATGAAAATAGAAAATATTAAAGTTCCCTTTTCTTATGAAAATTGCGATAATTTAATTGGTAAGCATATTGATATAGAAATCATTAAAAATATTATTTTATCACTCGGAATTGAAATTGAACATGAAGGCAATGATGCCTTATTGCTATCTATCCCAAGATTTAAAGTAGATGTATTGCGGGAGCAAGATGTAATTGAAGAAATTTTAAGAATTTATGGTTATAATAATATTGAAATCCCAACTTCATTAAACTCTTCAATTCAGTTTGTTGAAAAACCAGATAAGGAAAAAACACAAAATATAATTTCTGAATTATTATCCAATAATGGTTTCTCTGAAATGATAGGTTTGTCATTGACTAAAGCGGATTACGCCAAAGCTCTAAAATCATTGAACCCTGATAATAGTATTATGATGATGAATCCTTTGAGTAGTGATTTGAATGCTTTGCGTCAAACTCTATTATTTAGCGGATTAGAAACGATTACTTATAATCAAAATCGTAAAAATGCTGACTTGAAATTATATGAGTTTGGTAAAACATATAAATTAATCAATGATAATAAAGATGCCGCCCGCCCAATAAATAAAAAGCAGGAGGACTTGGATACATTGAATAAAATGCAGAAAAATAATTCTTCGATTATTTATTCGGAATCCAAGCATTTATCATTGTTTATTACTGGCCGTAAACAATCAGAAAGCTGGTATATGAAAAATGAAAATGTAAATTTTCATACTATGAAAGGATTTATTATGGCTATATTAGAAAGATTGGGCATTAATAATTTAAAATTAACCGAATACAAAGGAGATGTGTTTTCTCAAGGATTATCATTCAATTGGAATAACAATGTATTGGTTGAATTTGGATCAGTTTCTAAAGCCATACTTAAAATTATGGACATAAAACATGATGTTTTTTATGCTGATTTTAATTGGGATTTATTACTTGAAAGATTAAAAAAAACAAATATAATGTATGCCGAAGTTTCTAAATACCCTGAAGTTAGAAGAGACTTAGCCTTATTGATAGATAAGACTATTCAGTTTGAGCAGTTAGAGCAATTGGCATATCAATCGGAAAAAAATATGTTGAAAAATGTAAATCTTTTTGATGTATACGAAGGTGATAAGCTTCCCGCAGAAAAAAAGTCATATGCTTTAAGTTTTATCCTTCAAGATGAAACAGCAACGCTTACTGATAAACAGATAGAAAAAATAATGGATAAGTTGATAAAAACGTATCAGGATAAAGTGGGTGCAGAAATTAGATAGCTGAAGTTTTTGAAATAAATACGCAAATTAAATGGTTCAAAAACTGTGTGTTTTTCTTTTGTCTTGATACCCTTCGGTAAAAGCTCAGGACGGGCTTCAGAAAAAAAAACAAGAACAAACGATTACTCCCCACCTGCAACCTTGCATCGCGTTTGTTCATTTCTCACGCGCGTTTTCATAAGCATATTTTTTGCAAAAAAAATGAAATCAGCTGTTTTTATTAATATATCTGTTTTGTCGAAATTATTTTGAAAGCTTTGATAGATAAAAATTCAGGTGGAATACATTATATTTGTTTTTAAATATAATGGCTCCCACCTGAATCTAGATATAATGGAACTGATTTTTTTTAGAAACGTTCTAGTTTAGAGAAAAAGAAATCCCCCTCAATTTGTGCATTTTCATCGCTGTCTGAGCCATGTACAGCATTAGCAGCAATAGATTTAGCATAAATTTTACGGATAGTACCTTCATCTGCTTTTGTTGGGTCGGTAGCACCAATTAATGTTCTGAAACTTGCTATTGCATTTTCTTTTTCTAAGATAACGGCAACTATTGGGCCCGACGACATATAGCTAACTAATTCACCATAAAAAGGTCGTTCTTTATGTATTTCATAAAATTCCCCTGCTGTTGCTGCCGAAAGTTTGGTGTATTTCATTGCAATAATGCTGAATCCTGCATCATTAATCATTTTTAATATTCCTCCAATGTATCCGTTTGCCACCGCATCTGGCTTAAGCATTGTAAAAGTTCTGTTTGTTGCCATTGATTATTTTAAGTTTTGGTTTTGGAAATTATATATTTATAATGGTTAAAGAAAATCATTTTTTGCGAAATTAGAAAAATATATTTAGAAATCACCATATAATTTTAATTGATTAAAAACAGGATACAATTGCCCTTACAACGTTTGGATGTTTTTCGCAGAAACTTATCCTTATATTTTATCAAGATTAGTTTTACCAATATTTAATTATTTTATCTTTTTTTTTATGGTGAATAATTTTTAAACTTAAATTAATAATTATTTTACCAAGGTCATTTCATTTAATAAATAACCGGCACCAGCGTACTTATCTATTACGAATAGGGTATAATGAATGTCCAAAACAATATTCCTTACCTGATCGGGGTCATACATGATATCGCTCATGGTACCTTCCCAATTTCGATCGAAATTGGTTCCTATTAACTGTCCTTCTCCATTTAGCACCGGACTTCCTGAATTTCCTCCTGTAGTATGATTACTAGCACAAAAAGCTATTCTTAACTTATTGTTTTTGTCGGCATATCTACCATAATCTTTCTTTTGGTATAACTCTTTTAATTTAGGGGAAACATTAAATTCCTCTACCAAAGAGTTTTCTTTTTCCATCAATCCATCCAATGTAGTATAATAATCATAAAATATTGCGTCATGCGGAAAGTAGCCACCAGCTTTCCCGTAAGCTATTCGTAAGGTGCTATTAGCATCTGGATAATATTTTTTGTTTTTTATTAATTCAAGTAATCCTTTCATATAAATTCTATTTAAAGAAATTATTTCAGCATCATATTTATTATATTCCGGACGTACTTCTATTGAATATTTGTTACTACAACTCAACATTAATTTATAAAGAGGATCTTTATTAATTTTCTTGTAATCTTTGCTTATGTTCGTTAATGTTTTATTCATTTTATTTTCAGAAACGAAAATAGATTGTTCATAAATAGCAGCGGCATATTTTTCAAAATCTCCTTTATATTTTTTTTCAATTTCTTTGAAAATATTAGCCTGCTTTGATTTATCTATATTTTGACAATAAATTTTTAACAATTCGGCACATATTTTTTTATCGGTTTCTGCATCATAATCCTTAAAAAATGGTTTTAAATTAGATTTTAACTTTTCAATATCTTTTTGCAAATCAGCTATTTTTTTTCCTCCATTTAAAGAGTCTATTAATAATTTAAATGTATTGGCAAAACTAATAGCTTCAATTCCTAATATGCCCTCTACATAATAATCGCGCTGTTTTGTTAAGGATCGAAATGGTATATAAGACTTTTCAAAATTGGCAAAGAGCTTACCATATTTACTTTTCGCATCTTCATTACTACTCACTTTCAAAAGAAAATCTTCTTCTATTAATTTTTTCTTTTTTATGCCATCTAATTTTTTTAAGCCATTAATTTCGCCTATCCATTTTTTATAATAGTTTGCCAAACTAGCATATTTAGCTGCATATTTAATGCGAACAACATCACTCGATTTCATTTCTGCATCCATAATTTTTAGTCGAGTTTCCCGTATCTTAACTTTTGCTGGATCTGACTCATTTAATATCATTTCCACTCCATAGGAAGATAAATACTCACTGGTACGTCCTGGGAAACCATAAACCATGGTAAAGTCATTGATTTCAACATCTTTCATCGATATTGGTAAATGATGTTTTGGCTTATAGGGAACATTATCAACAGAATAATCGGCAGGTTTATTTTCTTTGTTAGCGTAAATTCTAAATATCGAAAAATCTCCTGTATGACGCGGCCACATCCAATTATCTGTATCTCCACCAAATTTACCAATGGAGGAGGGAGGGGCTCCTACTAGTCGGATATCCCTGAAAGTTTCGGTGATAAACATATAATATTCGTTTCCATAATAAAATGGTCTGATATAAGCGCCATAATGTGAGCTTTTTATCGCTTCTTTTTGTATTAAATTAATATTTTCATTGATTTTTTTTTCCCTCGCTATTTCACTTAATGTGTCTGTAATGCCAAGTAATACTTTCGATGTTACATCTTCCATGGAAATTATTATGGTTGCTGTAAGTCCTGGGTTTTGTAATTCCTCCGATTGATTCATCGCCCAAAATCCCTTGGTTAATAAATCGTTTGTTACCGTACTATGTGCTTGTATTTGCCCGTAACCGCAATGGTGGTTTGTTAACATCAATCCTTTATCAGAAATAATTTCGGCTGTACAACTGCCATTAAAATGTACAATGGCATCTTTTAAGCTTGATTTATTGATGCTATATATTTCCTCAGCAGATAATTTTAATCCATTCCGCTGCATGTCAGATTCGTTAAGCTGCTTGAGCAGTAATGGAATCCACATTCCTTCATCGGCTTTGATAGAAATTGAAAATAGAAAATAAAAAATAGAAAATGTGAGGCTTATTTTTTTTGTCATTGCAATATAATATTATTGATTATTCTTATCTTTTTTTTAATTATTGTTAATTAGTTTTTCAAAATATGTTTTATCTTCTGTGCTTAAGCGCAATAAATACGGGCCTTTACTTGACATAAAAGTTTTTAAAAAGTTAATAGTAGTATAACCCACTGTATTTATTTTTTTCTCTTGGCTAACTATTTCACGCCCCACAATATCGTAAAGTGTAATATTTATTGTTTGTTGTTTATCCGAAAAAAAGCGGATGTCTAAATTATTATTAAAGGGGTTGGGGTATACTATTAATTCTGTAACATGCATCTTCCTCTGTTCTATGCTTGTTAGAATAGTATTGGCTAAACAAAAATTTGGAATTCCATAACCTGAAATAGAGTCGGGGCTAGTAAACATGCTTGCACTTTGCTGAATAGCATTAAGCAATTGCATGGCGCTTGCCGATGGATTAGCTTGCCATAAGCAAGCGACAGCACCTGCCGTAACGGGGCAGGAAAAAGAGGTGCCACTACTTGAAACCACGCCTCCTCCAAGTGCTGCTAAAACTACTTGAACTCCTCTGGCAACTGTATTGGGCTTTATACGTCCATCAAAAGTTAAACCTCGGGAGCTAAAAGTTGCAATATTGCCAACTGAATCTACTGCTCCTACTGTTAATATGCTATCCGCATCTGCAGGTGCTACAATTTTAAACCATGGCGGACCACCAGAATTTCCTGCACTGGATACTACAAATATCCCTTTACTAGCAACCATGTCAGCGGCTTTGGTAATTATGGTAGTATTGCCATCTAAGTCGGCATATCCATGATTATCGGCCGAATTATCAAAATTTCGGTATCCTAAGGATGAATTTATGATATCAACTCCTACACTATCAGCGAACTCTGCTGCTCTTAGCCAATTTATTTCTTCTATTATTCCTTCTGATCCTGCATCTTCGGTACGCAACAACCAATATTTTGCTTTTGGTGCTGTTCCTACAATGTTTCCTGGCAGGTTGGCAGCCATGCACGAAAGCACGTTCATACCATGAGGGAAATCTTCGTAAACCATCGTGTCGCCAGTAACAAAATCTCTAGTGCCCAATATTAAATTATTGATTCGCAAACTATCAAATGCAGGCAATACATTTACATCTAAAAAACCGGCATCTAATACCGCAATGCTTATTCCTTGGCCCTGATAGCCCAAATTATGCATGCAGACAGCTCCAATTTGATTGGCCTGTTTAAATGAAAACCCATAATTTAATAAGTCAGAGGATAGGGGAGGGCTTTCAATTGCCTGAATTTTGTCATCGATATTTAAATGAATACCAAATTTTGAATGGCTAGTATCAATTTTCGATTTTTCTATTTCTATAACCTTAATAACATAATTTAATTTTATTAAAGATTCAATGATTGCAGTATCATTAGTAGATACAGCAATTGTATTGAACCATTTGGATGGATGGATAATTTCTAGTCCCATCGATCTTATTTCATTTATATATGCAGTATTTACAGGCAAATCACTCATATTTATAGGTATGTGCTGTTTTTCCCTTCTATCTATTGCCCTCTGCGATAAATATTCATTTGGCTTATTTATTGAATAAATACTGTTATTCTTATCTTTAAGATGTATCCAATATTGGTGAGGTGTAGTTTGAGCTATTAAAAAATGAAAAAGTAAAGAGAGGGTGATAAACGTTAAAGTTTTTTTCATCTTATTTTTTTAAAAAATTGAATCCTTAATTTTAATGGCTTCAATGGAGATGATAATTTAATTGAAAATTCTTTGGCGCTCAATAATTCCGCCACCTACTAAATCGTCCCCTTCATAAAATACTGCAGATTGGCCAGGTGCAATAGCCGATACTGGCTTATGAAATAATACATTTAATTTATCATTATAATGTGTTACCGAAGCCATTACTCCTGGATCCTTATACCTTATTTTTGTAATTGCTTCATAGCCTTCAGGCAATTGAGAATATTTAATTAAATTAATTTTCCCAACAATCATTTGCTGCAGTTCCAAATCCACTTTTGTTCCTAGCACGATAGTATTAGTTTCCGGCACAATCTCTATTACGTGTAAAGGTTCACCAATAGCTATTTCTAATCCTTTACGCTGACCAATGGTATAAAATGGAAATCCTTTATGCTTACCTAAAATACGACCAGTCCTATCAACAAAATTCCCGCCATCTACCCGTTCGATTAGCCCGGGTACTTTATGTTTTAAAAAACTACGATAATCATTATCAGGAACAAAACAAATTTCATAACTCTCACTTTTTGTTGCCAAATCAGCATAACCATTGTCGATAGCCATTTTTCTTATTTCTGATTTTTGGTAGTTCTGTAATGGGAAAATTGTGCGTTTTAAACTTTCTTGTGTTAAGCCCCACAATACATAGGATTGATCTTTTGACTGATCCAATCCTTTTGAAATCACATAACGGTTATTCTCTAATCGAATACGAGCATAATGCCCGGTGGCTATAAACTCGCAGTCCAACATATCAGCCCTTTTCAAAAGTGCTGCCCACTTAATATGTGTATTACATAATACGCAAGGGTTGGGGGTGCGGCCTGCCAAATATTCATCAACAAAATTATCAATAACATAATCTCCAAATTCATTTCTTATATCCAAAATAAAATGTGGAAATCCTAAATTTACGGCTAATAACCGGGCATCATTTATTGAGTCTAAGCTGCAACAGCCTGTCTCTTTACTAGAACCTCCAGATGATGCGTAATCCCATGTTTTCATAGTTATTCCCACCACCTCATAGCCTTGCTCATGAAGTAATAATGCAGCAATGGAGCTATCAATTCCTCCACTCATTGCTAATAGTACTTTACCTTTTTTACTCATTTTTTTATAGACGATTCATTTTATTAGAAGATGAATCTGTATTAATTTATTCTATTTTTCTTCGTATTTTTTTTTATCGCTTTCTAAAATCTCCTTTGTTAAAGTGTCATCTTCACTTTCATCTTTAGCCTTGCCATTTTTATACAACAGTGTTTTCTTAATTGTGCCATCCTCATTGTAAAAATTCCAAGGCCCTTCTTTAAAATCATTTTTATAGAATCCATCAATGCCTATTTTTCCAGAAGGGTTGAAATAAATAGCCTTTCCCTCTGCCTTGCCATTTATAAATTGTCCTTTGTTTTTTATTGAACCATTTTGAAAATAGGTTATAAAATAACCTTCAGCAATTCCTTTAGCCCATTCTTTTTCTTCTGATAATTGTCCATTATTGTAGTAAACTTTACTAGTACCATTTTTTAATCCGTCCAAGTAAAATTCAACCGATAATAAATTTCCCTCTTCGGTATAAAAGTTCCATAAACTATCTTTTTTCTGATTGATATATTTCCCTTCTCCTACTACTTTGCCTTTATTATTTAGATGCTGTGTGCGGCTTATATTACCATTCTCAGAAAAAAAAGTTATTGCCCATGGCTTTGCAGCATCAGTATAATAAATGAATTTCCCATGAGGGATACCATTTATAAAATTCCCTTCATAAGTTTTTATTTTATTTTCATCGTATTTAATCCAGTAACCCTGTTTTTCACCTTTAGCATCTGTTTTATTAGGCGCATCTTGGGCTACAGCAACAGAAACAAAAAGTAATGCATTAATTACAAAAGAAAATAGGATACTTAATTTATTCATCATTTGATTGATTATTAAAAGTATTTTTAAAATTGAAAAAAAATGAATCCTACTTTTAATTTTTTAATGTGCAAAGTTAAGAAAATTGTTTTAAGGGGCTGTCAAAAATCAGACCAAACAATGATTAAAAAAAGGGGGTGCGTAATTACTACTTTAGGGTGCGGTTTTTATTTTTTGTTATTTATAAAATTCTAAAATATCAGCTATACTTTTTTCAATAGGAATAGCATTGCTCCAACCTGTTTCAGCCTTTATTTTTTCGTTTGATCCTATTATTATTTTATTATCATTTGGACGTACTAGCTGTGTGTCAATTTTCTGTAGGATGGAAATATTTAAATTAGATGTCATGATATTAATTACTTCATTTAAAGAAATTCCTTTTCCACTGCAAATATTATAAAGCTCCCCTTTTTTGCCCTTTTTGAATAATAAATAATATGCTTTTACTACATCTCTTACATCTATAAAGTCGCGAACAATGCTTGTGTCGCCTGTTGTCAGTTCCATTTGCTGACTCCCAGTTTTTTTTAATTTAATTAATTGTTTTGCAAAGGATGGTATTACAAAAATATCTTTTTGGTGCGTGCCTATATGATTAAACGAGCGAGTCATGATGATGTCCAAGCCAAAACTATCAGCATATACTTTCGATAGCATTTCTTGGGATACCCTTGCTACCGCATATGGACTTATTGGTTTTAACTCCTGGTTTTCTGTTAATGGTAAATCTAAGGCATTTACGTTTCCATACTCTTCGGAGGATCCTATAGAAAGAATTCTGCATTTCAGTTCCAAGGTATGTATCGTCTCTATTAAATTAAGGAAAATATTCGTGTTATTTGTAAAACTTTGTACTGGCTTTTTCCAGCTCATCGCCACGCTACTGTAGGATGCTAAATGTAATATATAACTTGGTTTAAATTGACTAACAATATTTTCTACTTCGGCTTTATTGAGTAAATCTACTTTTTGGAATTCACATTTTACATAATTAAATTCTTCTATATTAAATGAAGGCAGATGAAGGTCTATGCCAGTAACCATAACTTCAATTTTAAGGTCCTCCAAATAATCTAAAAAATGTTTGCTTACAAAACCTGAAAACCCTGTAATTAAATACCTGTCTCTGTTATCCATAGCTTATTTTTTTGTTGCATCCAAGTTTTTATAAAGCTCCTGAACACCACTTACAAAAGTACTCCATAGAAAACGTTGTTTTTCAATGATGGTATTTTGTATGAAAATCTCCTCTTTGTTGTCTACATAAAAACTAATGATAGCATCGGCTATTGATTTAGAATTTACTTCAGTAACAAAACCGACTTTATTATGGGGTACAGTTTCTGGCAAACCGCCTACATTAGTTACCAACATAGGCTTTTCAAAATGGTAGGCAATTTGAGTTACTCCACTCTGCGTTGCAGTGCGATAGGTAAGTGTTACCATGTCGGCAGCACAAAAATAATAACGTACTTCCTCTGAAGCTATATAGCTGGTTCTTAATATCACATTTTGTTCCAGTTCGTTTTTTGTTATTATGTCCATATAATAAGCAGCCTCTTCATAAAACTCGCCGGCAACAATCAGTTTTACCCCCATCTCTTTCACTCGTTTATCGGCCATTGCTTCTAATAATAAATCCAAGCCTTTGTATTTGCGTATAAAACCGAAAAATAAAATATGTTTATTGTTTTTATCTAATTGTAAATGTGCTAAGGCATCTAATTTACTTACTTTATCGCCGAAAAGGCCATTCATAGGTAGTGGCAAAAATATTTTTTTATCGCTGCTTGTAAATGCATTTAAATCTTTTAGTACCGATTGCGACATTGCTATAAAACCATCACATTGTTTAACAAAATAATTGGTAAATATTTTATCCCCTATGCGTTTTTCATGGGGTATCACATTATCTGTTATAGCAATGATTTTTATGCTGGTACCTCGTTTTACTAACCATGCTATTGTTCCCATGCATGGTCCCATAAAGGGCAGCCAAAATCGAAAAATAATATAATCGGGCTTTTCCGCTTTTATTTTTTTCGATACTATAAACCAATTAAATGGGTTGATAGAATTTATAAGTGTTTTAATAACAATATTTTTTGGCCCTATACCATTATCGTATTGTGTTTTCCCCGGAAACAAAAAATTAGGATATTGCAATGAAAATGAATATATTTTTGTCTCTATGCCGGCATCACTCATTGCGGAGCATAATTCCTCATTCGAATTAGCAATGCCGCCTCTTAATGGGAATGCAGGACCTATAATTATTACTTTTTGTTTTGAGATGGACATGTCGACAAAGATAATAAAAATCACCTCACGAATTTGCGATTTTCTATTTGACTCAATCCCTAAGATGTATTATTTATTTTGAGTGTAACCAAAATTGCGTACAATTAATAACAGACTAATTTAATTCCCAGTATGCGCTAAGGGGGGATGCTAATTTAAAACTAAAATGACCGACATCAACAATTTATGATTTAAAAATCAAACGTAATTTAAAGCGAGGGCTTGTGCAGGAGCGGAAACTGTTTGAGGCTAAACGAATGTTAAAGGTTTCCAATAATCTACCAGCCGAGTTTTTCCGCTCCGATGAATGACGTTTATATTTTTATCATAAATAGTTGGAGTCTTGATTTTTTGTTGCTTTTTATTAAGAAAAAAGAAAAAATGCTAATTTTTATTACAATTATTAAATTCCCGCTTTTAGCGTTGTTAAGGTTTTATCAAGGGTTTCACAATTGTACGCAATTTTGGTTACACTCATTTATTTTATTGGTAAAACGATTAATTTCCACATTTAATAATATTCTTTTTGTACATAATTTTTTGTAATTTTTATATCAATAAATTGATTAATTATTTTATATTTTTTCATGCAAATAATTAAAATGAAAATAAAATTAAATTATTGTAACTTTTTATAGAATTTTTCGTAAAAAAATGGTCTTAAAATGTTTTTATTATAAAAACCTCTTTAAATGTAATAAAATCAGTATAATAAGATTTTTTTATTTAGTTTTGTTATACTGTTTGGTTTTTTTAATTTTTTACTAATTGTCTGTATTTATTACAATTAAGGGCTTAAATTGGATTTTGTTAAAATAAATATGCTGCTTATGGTTAATTGTTTTGAGTATACCCAAAATTGCGGACAATTTATAACAGACTGATTAAATCCCCTTTAGGCACCAAGGGGGAATGCTAATTCAATACTAAATTGACCGACATAAATAGTTGGAGTCTTGATTTTTTTTGTATCAAGATAAAAGAAAAAATGTTAATTTATATTACAATTTGAAGTTTATTTAAGAAATATGCGCTAATAAAGAGTATTAAAAAACTACCGAAACGTTTATAATTATAAGCAATTTTGGTTAAACTAAAAGGTTTTTATTCTAAAAAAATATTATATGCCAATTTTAGGCCCCATATCATTTAAGTTGAAAACAAAGTATAATAAATATTTTTGTTTTTTACCTGGCTGTTTCCTTCTCTTCCTTTTATTGGGCGGGCAGGGGGATAATAAACTTTGTGCCCAAAATGTAGGTATAAACGCTGCAGGCGCATCGCCCAATATCTCTGCTTTACTCGATATTGATGCGCAGCCTGGCTTTAACAAAGGCTTGCTAATTCCCAGAGTAACATTTTCACAGCGTACTGGAGTTAATTTTAATCCGCTGTCCGCTGCAGCACAAGGGCTTACTGTTTACCAAACCGATGCCGGCGGCTTGGGCGAAGGCTTTTATTATAATACCAGTACCAGCACCACTCCCGCATGGTCATTTTTATTAAACAATACCAGCGGCTGGTCCCTTACTGGCAATACTGCCACTACTCCTTCCACCTCCGCTATTGGAACTGCCATTGCTGCCGGTCAAAATTAT
>CAMBDK010000024.1 GCA_945865315.1 Chitinophaga pinensis
CGAAATTACATTCACTAAGTTTCTTTAAACTATCAGGATAATTGATAATTGAAAAATTGCACAGGTAGCAACCTCTTGCATTTTGGACCCCCTTTAATAAAGAGCTGCTCCACGGATAAGAAACATCTCCTAAACCCCCTCTGGCGGCTATCATCCATTCTTCTTCGGCCGGAATACGCATATCATTGATAAAAAGCGATTCCCATTTTTCTTTTGGATAGATTGCTTTTATCTTTTCATTTACTGCTTGTGTCAGCCAGGTGCAATACATTTGTGCACCATCTCTTGTTATATTTACTGCAGGCCTTTCACCATATGCCGGATGCAAATACAAATTTTTTATTGGCCCGTAAAACGATTTTCCGTTGATTACCAATTTACCAGTGTCCGGGACAGCTTTAAAGAAATCATCTATTCTATTTTGCATAATCAAGTCATTCAAAAATAATCTGTAATTATTATTCGATACTTCAAATGAAGACATATAAAATTCCTGAACTGAAACAGTTTCACCATATATTATTTCGGTACTTGAAGGAATAAACGCCCAGGCGTCTTTATTCAATTTAATTAAATTCTTAATAAGTTTTTCCTTCATTTTTTTAGTATACTCCTTTTCCTTTTCACATAATACGGGAATACTTAAGGGCGCATCGTTAAACTTCGTTTTTTGATTTACTGGTTCTTCCTTGTAATCTTCTTTTGGCTTAGCATCCGCAGGCGGCAACTTTTCTGCAACATTTTCTTTTACGGCTTCTCTGGTTATTATTTTTTCTTTCGGACTATTTTTATCAATCGTAATTTCTTTTGTTCGTGTTGAATCAGACGCTTCAATGTTAAGAGTCTGAATGGCTGCAAGGTTTTTTTGTGGTGGCTCTTCATTTACTTTAGCTGATGAAGCACTATTATTTAATAATGAGTGGTTGTAATATAAAACCCCAGCTACAACTAAAGCAGCCAGGAAACCTGATAATATCCACTTAAGTTTAATGCCGCTACTTTTAGCGGCTGTAAGTTTTTGTAATAATTCTTTTTCTTTTTTTAATGACGGCACCAATAGCGCCTCATTGCTAAATGCAAGTTTTGCTTCCATGTCCATTAATTTTTGAGTTAATAAATCATCCTCTCCTTGCTCTATAAGGCGCCTTTTAAGCAGTTCGCGGATTTCTTTGTCTGTGATATTTGAATTATAATCTTCCATTGAGTTTTTTTGAAATTTGATCTTTTAATCTTTGATAATATACTTTTAATTGATTTTCAGGCTTATCAATATATGTTGCTATTTCTGAATATGCCCTTCCCTCACTTCGCATCAGCAAAAGCATTCTCTGCCAGTCTTCCATTTTCTCCAGTTCTTCATTCAGTGCCTTTAATTTTAAGTTTTCAACTGCTTCTGCAACTGGCGGCTCTGCTTTGTTCTGCAATTCCATGCTGTCTATATCAGATAAAGGGAAATTTTCTGCTGCCTTTTTGGTATCGCGATAATGATTTCGTAAATAATTAATAAATATTTTAAAAATAAACGATGCAAATTTTTCTTCACTTTCAAACTGATACTTTTTATAGGTGTCAATTACTTTGTATAAAGTTTTGTAAATTAAGTCCCATGATTCATCTTCACCGAGATTCCAGGTATGTATTGCATATGTATAAAGCTTTTTCCCATAACGATTATAGGTTTCAGCTATAAAATCGTTTTTACTTAAATCAATCAGTTTATATGTTTCCGGGACCGTTCTATTCACAAACTTGTTTTTTTCTTTAGTTGCCTCTTATTTAGTATAACACAAATTGGTAACAGTTTATTTTTATTAAAACAAAATTTGAGGTAAATTACGGATATTAATACATTATACACAAGGCTTAAGGAAAAGGGTGTACAAATTATCCTTTTTATAAAAAACTTCAATCTTCAGTCAATAAAATTTCAATTTCAAAAACTATGTATTTTTCTTTTTTATTGAAAAAAAGAAACAAAAATTGTCAAGTAGGCAAAGGGGATTTCAGCCTAAGCCTCTCACAGAAACGTACGTGAAGCCCTCACTTCATAAGGCTCGTATCATACAATCAAATTGATTTAAAGATTGTCCAATGATAAAACATAGATAGATCATCTGCTTTTATTAACATATGTGTTTTGTCTAAATTATTTTGAAAGCTCACTAAACATGTTTTAAAAATAAAAAAACGTATTTTTACCAGCATGTATTCAATGCGTGCTATTTATTATAAGATTGAGCTAATTAAATTATATTGCTAACTTAAATTAATGAATTGACCAAAAAACTTATTCTTTTCCAATACTAAAAACCTAGCAATAGGAATAATGCAACAAAAAAATTATTACATATTACTTGGGGTACATAATACTGTTAGTTTTGAAGAACTAAGAAGTGCTTATCGTGAATTGGCTAAAAAACACCACCCCGATAAGAACCCAAATAACAAAGTTGCGGAGGAATATTTTAAAGAAATTCAAGAAGCATATGCTACCTTGTCGAACCCGGAAAAGCGCAAAAAATATGACATTTTTTGTTTATTTGGCAAGGCTCCTAGCCAGCAAAGACCGAACAATGGAAATTCGGGTGCAGGAACAACTAATGCAAAACCAAAACCTCATAATCAAAATTATGGGAAACAAAAAAACCCAGGTTTTAAACAGGATAAAACTGAAAACTATCAAATACCATTAAGCATAGGTATTGCGCTGCTACTGCTTTATTTTATTATTTCATATTCATCTAATAAAACTACTATTAGAAATGAAACAGGATTAATCGAAACGGAGAACAATGTGGACCAAGAACAAGTTGCTTTAGAGCAATTGGAAACCAAATCATTGATTAGTGAATTTGCTTCACCCTATTGTAACTTATTTGGCGAAGAAAAAGCTATGGATGATAGTAAAAATAGTATCATTATTCATAATGGGAATTCCTCAGAAGTAATAATTTGTTTGGTAGAAAACAAAAATAAAAAGACAACTATAAGGAATCAATATATGGATATTGGCAGCACTTTTAAGATGAACAATATCCCTAATGGTGAATATTTTTTGAAGGTATACTATGGTACCGTATGGGATACGACCAAAACTTTTTTAAATAACACTGTAAAAGGTGGCTTTACCAACGAATTAGGATTTGCTGAGTTAAAAATGAAAAATGGTTTTTTTAAAATGCAGCAAGAACAAACAAGTTCATGCGCTTCTTTTTCTACTTATGAAATTGGGTTAAACCCTTCTCAAATTAAAGATATTAAAAAAATTACAGCAGAACAGTTTTTTAAATAAATAAACTCATAAAAAAAACCAGAGCTTGTCAGTATATGACAAGGCTCTGGTTTTTTTATGAGTAAATAAGAAATTTAAAATACTTTTCTAGGGCGTTTCTCTCTTGAAAAATTATTTTTCCTGTCTGCTAACTCATTGTTTTTTTTAGCAAAACCACCATTATCATTACGTTCGCCGTAACTTTTGCGTTCGCCATGGTTACTTTCTACATTACCATTACTTTTTGCATAGCCACTTCTTTCGGAACGATCACTATAAGGTTTACGCTCTCTATTAGCTCCTGAAGAATAATTCTTGCGTTCACTATTCCCACTTCCGTTTCTGGATGAATATCCACCTCTATCGCCACCTCTATCATTAGATCTATCGCTACTTCTATCGGCACGGTTGCCGTAACTCCTACGTTCACCATAACTACTATTATCGCCACCTGAGGAGCGTTTTACAGAGCTGTTATCTCCACGAGATTCAATACGTACATTACGATTATTGTATTGTATATTTTTAAATGTGCCTGAAATAATTTCAGCTACTTCTGTTTTTACTTCAACGAAAGAAAAACTACTTTTCACATCAATATTCACTATTTGATTTAAAGAAACACCAGATACTTCACTAATGTATTCCTTCATAGAATTGCTATCTAAATTATCTAATTCACCAAGGTTAATAAATAATTTAGTAATTCCATTTACAGAAACACTTGCACGTTCTCTACCTACAGAAACATTTAAATCTGGGGCATTTTTATAATAATCTAGAAAGCGGTTAAACTCTGTAGAAACAAAACGCTTGATGATATCTTCTCTACTTAATTCTTTTAATTCATTATAAATTTTAGGCAAGTATCCTTCAATAGCTTTTTCATTTACTTCTACATTGTGTATCTTTTTCACTAAACTAAAAAGTTGTGTCTCACATGCCTCAAATCCTGTTGGAACAGTAGCTTGAGTAAATTTCTTTTTGATCAAACGTTCGATTATTCTAATTTTACCAACTTCTTTCATATTAATTATGGCAATAGAAACACCAGTTTTTCCTGCACGGGCAGTACGTCCGCTGCGGTGGGTATAATTTTCTATTTCGTCAGGTAAAGAATAATTTATAACATGCGTTACATCTTGCACATCAATACCACGAGCCGCAACATCTGTTGCAATCAACATTTGTAGTGAGCGACTGCGATAGCGTTTCATAACATGATCGCGCTGAGATTGCGACAAATCACCATGCAATGCATCTGCATTATAACCATCTTTAATTAACTTATCAGCAATTTCCTGTGTTTCGAGTCTCGTTCTACAAAAAACAATTGCAAAAATATCGGGATTAGAGTCGGAAATTCTTTTTAGTGCTGGATATTTATCTCTTGCATGTACTACATAATAAACATGTTCAATATTTTCATTACCCGCATTTTTAGTACCTGCAGTAATTTCAACAGGACTTGTCATATAATTTTTAGAGATGCGTAAAACTTCGTCTGGCATAGTAGCGGAAAACAACCAGGTATTTTTTTCTTTTGGCGTTTGAGAGAGTATGGTATCTAAATCTTCTTTAAAGCCCATATTCAACATTTCATCTGCTTCATCAAGAACAGCGTAACGCACATAACTCAAGTTTACTCTTCGTCGGTCAATCATATCATTCATACGACCAGGAGTTGCAACAACTATTTGTGCACCTTTTTTAATATCGCGAGATTGATTATCAATACTAGCGCCACCATAAACAGCAACAATGTTTGCTCCTGCAACATATTTAGTAAAAACTTGTAAATCGCGTGTTATTTGCATACACAATTCACGTGTAGGGCATAGAATAACTGCTTGCGTTTCACGGGAATTGAAATCAATTAAGGAAATTAAGGGCAACCCGAAAGCTGCTGTTTTTCCTGTACCTGTTTGAGCCAAAGCTACTAGGTCGGTATTGCCTGTTAATAATGCAGGAATTACTTTTTCCTGAATAGGTGTAGGGGTTTCGAAACCCAATTCTGTTATAGCTTTAACAATATTATTGTTAAGCCCTAACGCTTCAAATTTGTTCATTGAGATAATATTAAGTTTATAATTACTTTAATCAACTTGTAGGAAAAATGAGTTGAATTGCACAAAGTAACTCTTCTTGGTACCAGGCTCGCGGGGCCTCTCTTGGGTACTCATAACAGGTAAGCAACTGTTGTTAAATTCGCCTAGCAAAAAACCATTTTTGACTAAAACTGCGGCAAAGATACAAATAACTTTGATATTAACACACTATTTTGAAAATTTATTTTTATAATTAGTAATTCTTTGGATAATTACACCCTTATTAATAAATAGTTTTGAGGAGTTTAACTGTTTTTTAATCTCCAAAATACTCATTAAGTTTAAAAGTATCTTTCAAACGAACACCCTTTTCAGTTCTTTGGACTGTGCAACATTCATTTACTGAATCGTGCTCCATAAACAAAATAAATTCCTCATCGGCAGCGCGGAGCAAAAACTTTTCTTTTTCAGTAAGAGTAAGTAAGGGCCTGGTATCGTAACCCATAACATAGGGCAAGGGGATGTGTCCAACGGATGGTAATAAATCTGCCATAAATACTACAGTTTTACCTTTATATTGAATATGAGGGATCATCATTGCATCCGTATGCCCACGCGTGAGCATAATTGAAAAATTATCTCCTAATTGATTTGTATTAATATAATCCCCTCCCACATTTAACTCTTTATTAGCTTCGAACGCCAGAACAGGCTGATGGGTGATATGCTTAAGCTGCCCACTTTCTAAAATTGGAAAAATGTTTTCTTTTAAAAAACTAGGCTTTTCTCGAGGATTTGGATTCACAGCCCATGCCCAATGTTCGATATTGCTCCAGTAAGTAGCATTTTTAAATACCGTTTCAAAAGCGGTATGATTTTTATTGTATTGGATACTGCCACCACAGTGGTCAAAATGCAAATGAGTCAAAAACATATCTGTAACATCGGCTAATGTGAAACCAGCTTTATTTAAGGAACCTTCCATGCTGTCGGTACCATTCAAAAAATAATGGCTTAAAAACTTTTCATCTTGTTTAGTTCCAATGCCATTATCAATTAGAATTAACCTATTGCCGTCTTCAATTAATAAACACCGCAATGCCCATTTGCACAAATTGTTTTCATCAGCAGCATTTGTTTTGCTCCATAGTTTTTTTGGTACAACACCAAACATTGCTCCTCCATCTAATTTAAACTGGCCTGTATTTATGGTATATAGCTGCATACTATTTTATTTGTTTATGTGTTTAAAGAAATAATTTTTTTTTAATTAATACTTATAATTTAAAATGAAATTAAAAACAATATATATAATTGGCAATAAATTTTATAACACCATCTAATTTATTTGTCAAAAGAATTTCAAAAACTCAAAACCGAACGGTATAACTTAAATTAAAAACTGAATAAAAGTAATACAAAAATTATTATCCATCAGACCGTTATGCAATAAATAAGGTAATTGCCAAGTGTCTAATAATTTTTCAATTACATAGTTAATAAGGTTCAAATTACTTATATTTGTATTAAGACAGAATATTTATCGCTATGAGAATAACAAGTTTTTCATTTCTTTTGTTTTCCTTTTTTTATTTGACATCATCAGTAGTTGCACAACCATTTTTCAAATGGAATGATAGCATACAAGTTAAAATAAATGGAAGCTTTATTGTTAACCCTTGGGCTGGAGGTTTAAACTTTGTTCAAGCGTCAAACATCGATTTGGATTTAGATGGTATAAAAGACCTTTTTATTTTTGACCGAACAGGAAACAAAATACGCACTTTTACAAATAATGGTATTTTAAATTCAACAGATTTCAAGTACAGCCCTCAATATGAATCTAAATTCCCAAAACTTCATGACTGGGCAATATTAGCCGACTATAATTGTGACGGGAAAGAAGATATTTTTAGTTATTCTGATTTAGGAGGTGGATTTAAAATTTACAAAAACATTTCTACTATTTCAGAAGGATTACAATTTACTTTGGTTAGTGCCTTGCAATATTCAACTTTCAATCCCCCTAATGGCTTACTGATAAATTTATATGTAAGTTCGGTTGATATCCCTGCCATAACAGATATTGATAATGATGGTGATTTAGATATTATAACTTTTGCCATTACTGGTTCCTACCTGGAATACCATCAGAACAAAAGCATGGAACTTTATGGTACATGTGATAGTTTAGTATATGAAGTAAAAAACAGATGTTGGGGATTTGCTTCTGAAAACAACTTTAACAATACCTTTACATTAAATGATACGTGTTCAGGCAATATTACAAATCCCGGAATTACACTTTTAGAGGAGGATTTAAGGTCTGCAGAAAGGCATTCAGGCTCCTGTCTGCTATGTTTAGATTTGGATGGAGACAGCGATAAAGATTTGGTTTCAGGTGATATATCATTTAATAATTTAACAATGCTAAGCAATGGGGGATCTCCATCATCCTGCATTATGACGGCTGTAGACAACGCTTTTCCTTCCAATAACGCAAGCACCACAGCTGTTGACCTTAGTTTATTTCCTTGCGGCTACCATGTAGATGCCAATAATGATGGCATTAAAGATTTAATAGTAAGTCCAAATGCTCCAAATGCATCTGAAAATTTTAATAGCGTAATTTATTATAAAAATGCAGGAACCAACAGTTCGCCCATCTTCGAATTTCAACAATCTAATTTATTACAGGACAATATGATTGATTTGGGAGAAGGGTCGTATCCTGTATTTTTCGACTTCGACAATGATGGGTTAAAAGATTTATTCATAGGAAACTATGGCTATTATGGAACAACTGGTTTTAAACATAAAATAGCACAATTTAAAAATACTGGCACGCTATCATCACCAATATTTGAATTAATAACCAACGATTATGCAAATATGAGTGCGCTAGGAATTACAAACATGACTCCAAGCTTTGGAGATATGGATGCTGATGGCGATTCGGATATGATTGTAGGTGGGTACGATGGGAAATTGCATTATTTCCAAAACAATGCTTTACCTGGCGCCACAGCTAATTTTGTTTTAACGCAAGCTAATTTTAAAAATTCAAATGGCCGCATCATTGATATAGGTGATTTTGCAACACCACAAATTGTAGATATAAATAATGATGGTAAAAACGACTTAATAATTGGCGGAAGAAACGGCAAAATTGCATATTATAACCATATTGGAAGTGCTAATACTACAACACCTGTTTTAGATTCTATCACACACTTTTGGGGAAATATTAAAGTAAACATGCCAGGATATTTTACAGGATATAGCTATCCGTTTTTATTTAAACAAAATGGAATTACTAAGTTATTGGTTGGTGGAGAAAGTGGGTATTTAAGATTTTATGATAGTATCGATGGGAATCTTAATGGAGTGTTTACTTTAATAGATTCTACCTACGAGGGTATTTATCAAGGCACACGTACTGCTCCTTTTGGGGCAGATATTAATAATGATGGTTATATGGATCTGATAGTTGGTAATTACGAAGGGGGCGTTTCTTTTTACAAAGGTGTTTCATCCAATATAACAGCTTTAAAACAATTGGATGATTTAACTCCTTGCCAGTTCGATATTTTCCCAAACCCTGTAAATACAAGTGTTATAATAAAAATAAGTGGCGACAAAACAAGCACATTTACAGTAGATATTTTTACAATAATAGGACAACATATTTTATCCGAAAAAATAAATAATAATATCAAGGTTACAATAAACACGGAATCTTTACAGCAAGGGGTATATATTTGTAGATTATCGGAACAAACAAAAGATGGCAATACAAAAAAAGCAATTCAAAATAAACGTTTTGTAATACAGCACTAAAAACTTATGGCCTTACATCCTTTAAAAATTGCAAATTATTAACAATCAGATATTTAATAAAAGAGCTTAAGGATTCTTTTTCGTAAATATATTAATTTAACTCCTAAAACGTAAATTCTAATCACTTAAGTAAAAAGTTTATTATTTAATGTCTATATTTGTTACTTGAAATTAAACAAATGAAAAAAACAAATAAAAATATCCACATTATTATTGACATCTCCTAAAGAGAAAGGATAGTAATTTGACTATTACAGAGCCTTTCATAATAGAAAGGCTTTTTTTATTTGGTAGAATAAATAAAAATAAATAAAAACAACATGTATTACAACGACAACACAATAGTGTTTTTTAATGGACAATGGGTAAAAGCCAAAGACCTCATGATAAGCCCTTATGTGCAATCCATGCACTATGGCAATGCTGTATTTGAAGGTATCCGTTCATACGGCACTCCTGATGGGACGAGAATATTTAAATCCGAAGAACATTTTAAGCGTTTATTATTTTCTGCAAAAAAAATGCATATAAAAGTAAATTACACAATTGAGGAGTTAACGAATTTCACCTATCAACTTTTAGAAAAAAACAATTTAGGAAATGCATACATACGCCCATTAATATTTGCAGGGACTAATATGTCACTCATTCCATCGGATGAGTCACATATTATTTTATGCGCTTGGGAATGGGAGAAATATTTAGGAACTAAATTATTGGATGTGATGACCTCGTCCTACCAACGCCCAAATCCTAAATCATGCCATGTGGAAACGAAAGTAACTGGCCATTATGTAAATTCTATATTAGCAAGCACTGAAGCCAAAGAAAAAGGATTTGACGAAGCGCTATTGTTAGATATGAATGATAATGTTGCGGAAGGTCCTGGAGCAAATTTCTTTTTTGAGAAAGACGGTGTTCTATATACTTGTCCTTTAGGCAATATTCTCCCGGGCATAACCCGAGCTACGATAATTGAATTGTGCGAAGAGTTAGGAATCAAAATAGTGGAAAAACACTTTAAACCAGAAGAGGTAAAAGGTTCCGACAGCGCATTCTTTACTGGCACTGCAGCCGAGGTGTCGGGAATTAATTCCTTGGATAAAATTCCTTTCAAATTAAAATGGGATGATTCTATCGGTTCTATTTTACAGTCAAAATATATAAGAAGAGTAGCATTTAATGAATATGGGAAATTTTCATTGGTATAAAAAAAAACATGAATTTAAATCACTACAGTAAATTAGTTACCCAAGATGATTCACAACCAGCTTCGAAAGCGATGTTGTATGGTATTGGATTGACTGATGAAGATATGCATAAAGCGCAAGTAGGCATTGCTTCCACTTGGTACGAAGGCAATACATGTAACATGCATTTGAATACACTTTCCAAATATGTAAAAGAAGGTGTTCAAAAAAATGAAATGGTAGGGCTTCAATTTAATACCATTGGCATAAGTGATGGCATTACTAATGGGACAGCAGGGATGCGCTATTCATTAGTATCACGTGAGCTAATTGCCGATTCGGTAGAAGCTGTAACAGCTGCTCATTTTTATGATGGATTAATCACGGTAGCCGGTTGCGATAAAAATATGCCAGGTGTAATCATGGCAATGATTAGAGTAAATAGGCCATCTATCATGGTATATGGAGGGACGATCGCTTCTGGAAATTACAAGGGGAAGAAACTAAATATAGTATCGGCCTTTGAGGCCTTGGGCGAAAAATATGCCGGTAAAATAAATGAAGAAGATTACAATGGTGTGATTAAAAATGCTTGCCCTGGTGCTGGTGCTTGTGGTGGAATGTATACGGCTAATACTATGTCATCGGCAATAGAAGCGTTAGGATTATCTTTGCCTTATAGCTCTTCTAATCCAGCATTAAGTAAGGAAAAAAAAGAAGAGTGTTTAATAACAGGTAAATATTTAAAAAATCTTTTAGAAAAAAACATAAAACCATCTGATATATTAACTAAAAAATCTTTTGAAAATGCTTTTACTTTAGTTGTTGTTCTTGGTGGATCTACCAATGCCGTTCTTCACTTAATTGCAATGGCAAAAACTGCAGGAATCGATTTTAAATTAGAGGACATAACGCGTATCAATGAAAAAACGCCTGTATTAGCAGACCTTAAGCCTAGTGGAAAATATTTAATGGAAGATGTGTTTGCAAATGGAGGCGTACCTGCCATAATGAAATATCTCTTGAGTAAAAAACTATTACATGGGGATTGTTTAACGGTAACAGGAAAAACTATTAGAGAAAACTTGGAAGATGTCATTGATTTACCTATAGGACAAGACATCCTACTTCCTATAGAGAAACCTTTGAAAGCATCGGGCCATCTTAGAGTATTGTATGGCAACTTAGCCCCTGAAGGTTCTGTAGCAAAGATAACAGGTAAAGAAGGAGAATCTTTTACAGGTCCGGCAATTGTTTTTGAAAATGAATTTGAGTGTATAAGCGGAATACGTGAAGGAAAAGTAAAAGCTGGTCATGTTGTAGTGATAAGAAATGAAGGGCCTAAAGGAGGGCCTGGGATGCCTGAAATGCTTAAACCTACAGCTGCTTTGATAGGTGCAGGATTAGGGAAAAGTGTAGCCCTTATAACGGATGGACGATTTTCTGGAGGAACACACGGTTTGGTGGTTGGACATGTTTGTCCGGAAGCATTTGATGGTGGGCCTATTGCATTAGTAAAAGATGCCGATATAATTAAGATTGATGCAATTAATAACACAATAGATGTTCAATTAACAGTTGAAGAATTAACTGAAAGAAAAAGACAATGGCAACAGCCCGACTTAAAAGTAAAATTTGGAGTCCTGCTAAAATATGCGAAACAGGTAAGTTCCGCCAGCAAAGGATGTTTAACCGATCTATAATTAACAAATGAAAAAACACAATAAATATAATTCAGAAGTAACTGGAGCAGAGGCTTTAATATTAGCCCTTTTAGATGAAAATGTTACTGATATATTTGGTTATCCAGGAGGAGCTATCATGCCAGTGTATGATGCACTGTATGATTACATGGATAAATTAAATCATTATTTGGTTCGTCATGAGCAAGGTGCAACCCATGCTGCACAAGGCTATTCCCGTGTTTCAAAGAAACCTGGAGTTGTACTTGCAACATCTGGACCAGGAGCAACTAATTTAATAACGGGCATAGCCGATGCTCAAATAGATTCCACGCCGTTGGTTTGTATAACGGGCCAAGTAGCTTCCCATTTATTAGGAACGGATGCTTTTCAAGAAACAGATGTGCTAGGAATATCAATGCCCATAACTAAATGGAACATTCAAGTAACGAAAGCAGAAGACATAGCACCTGCAATTGCAAAAGCTTTTTACATAGCAACTTCTGGCCGACCAGGACCTGTATTGGTTGACATAACCAAAGATGCGCAGTTTGGAAAAACAAATTATCAATATAAAAAATGTGAAAGCATACGTAGTTATGTTCCGTATCCAAAAGTAAATATTGAAGATATTACAATGGCTGCGAATTTAATAAATGAAGCAGAACGACCATTTATACTTTGCGGACACGGTGTTTTATTATCTGGTGCAGAAAAACAATTATTAGAATTGGCAGAAAAAGCGAATATACCGGTTGCTTCCACATTATTGGGATTGTCAACATTCCCTCCTGAAAACCCTTTGTATGTAGGGTATCTGGGCATGCACGGAAATTATGGCCCTAATTTATTAACTAATGAATGCGATGTATTAATTGCCATAGGGATGCGTTTTGATGACCGCGTAACTGGCAATGTAAGTAAATATGCGAAGCAAGCAAAAGTGGTTCATTTTGAAATAGATCCTTCAGAGGTAAACAAAATTATTCAGGCTGATATTGCAGTATTAGGAGATGCGAAAGAATCCTTGGAATTATTATTACCGAAAATAAAATCTAAAAACAGAAAAGAATGGTTAAAGCGATTTGAGGAATGTAATGTAATAGAGGACGAAAAAGTTATACGCCAAGCCATTAATCCTGATTCGGAAAAGTTAAGAATGGCCGAAGTAATAGATAAATTTCATAAGATAAGTGAGGGGGATGCAATTGTTGTGACGGATGTTGGGCAGCACCAAATGATTACATCACGTTATTATAAATTCAACCAGCCAAATCATTTCGTTACATCTGGCGGCTTGGGAACAATGGGCTTTGGCTTGCCGGCAGCGATAGGTGCAAAAGTAGCTCTACCCAATAAAGAAGTGGTAACTGTTTTGGGTGATGGCGGCTTTCAAATGACGATACAAGAGTTGGGAACTATTATGCAGAGTAATATTGCCGTAAAAATTATTGTATTGAATAATAATTTTTTAGGAATGGTTCGTCAATGGCAACAACTATTTTTTGATAGGCGTTACTCTTTTACGGAAATGAAAAACCCTGATTTTATTGCTGTTGCCGCAGGATACGGAATAAAGGGGAAAAAAGTAACGAAACGAGATGACCTGTATCAAGCTATTAAAGAAATGTACGAAGCGAAAGAAGCTTACCTTTTAGAGGTTGTTGTAGAAAATGAAGAGAATGTATTTCCAATGGTGACGACAGGTGCAGGAGTTTCAGAAATAATATTAGAATAAATTTAAAGGCATGAAAACAACATATACAATTTCCATATTCACAGAAGACAGTATAGGATTATTAAATAGAATTACCATTATATTCACTCGCAGGCACATCAATATAGAAAGCATTACCGCCAGCGAAAGTGAGGTAAAAGGGATTTACAGATACACTATTGTAGTAACCGTTACAAAAATTTTAGTTGAAAATTTAGTAAAGCAAATCGATAAACAGATTGAAGTTCTAAAAGCATTTTATCACGTAAACTCTGAAATTGTGAGTAGAGAGATTGCCTTGTATAAAGTTTCGTCAAATGCATTAAGAGAAAATGATCTTTTTATAAAAATCATAAACGACAATCATGCAAAAATTCTTAGCGTCTCCAACGATTATGTTGTAATAGAAAAAACGGGCGATGAAGTAGGAATAAGTCAATTGTTTAAA
Organism: Chitinophaga pinensis; assembly: GCA_945865315.1. Classification (GTDB taxonomy): domain Bacteria; phylum Bacteroidota; class Bacteroidia; order 2-12-FULL-35-15; family 2-12-FULL-35-15; genus 2-12-FULL-35-15. The sequence continues at coordinate 14,197 of CAMBDK010000024.1, forward strand.
GATTTAGAGAAATTTGGCGTGCTTGAATTTGCAAGAAGCGGTAAAGTGGCTATAACCAAACCAATGAAGACATTAACAACTTATTTAAAAGAAATAGAGAGTAACAGTAAAATAACAATTAAAAACTATAACAGCAATTAAAATTATGGCACAGATAAACTTTGGAGGCGTTACCGAAAACGTAATTACACGCGAAGAATTTACAGTGGATAAAGCTCGCGAGGTATTAAAAAATGAGATAGTAGCCGTAATAGGTTACGGGGTGCAAGGTCCAAGTCAATCATTAAATTTAAAAGACAATGGTGTAAATGTTATTATTGGGCAGCGCAAGGGAGGTAAGAGCTGGGACAAAGCATTATCCGATGGTTGGATAGAAGGGGAAAATTTATTCGAAATAGAAGAAGCTTGCAAACGAGCAACAATAGTACAATACTTATTGTCAGATGCAGGACAGATAACCACTTGGCCATTAATAAAGCCTTATTTAACAAAAGGAAAAACATTGTGTTTTTCTCATGGATTTGGCATTACCTTTCATGAACAAACAGGAATTGTTCCACCCAAAGACATAGATGTAATACTTGTAGCACCAAAAGGTTCCGGCACATCATTGCGCAGGCTGTTTCTTCAAAACAAAGGCTTGAATTCCAGTTTTTCTGTTTTTCAGGATGCTAGTGGCAAGGCACAAGATAGAGCAATAGCTTTAGGTATTGCAATAGGTTCTGGGTATTTATTTGAAACTGATTTTAAAAAAGAAGTTTATTCCGACTTAACAGGTGAACGTGGAATATTAATGGGAGCCTTGGCTGGTTTGTTTGAAGCGCAATACAACGTATTAAGAGAAAATGGCCATTCTCCTTCTGAGGCATTTAATGAAACTGTGGAAGAATTAACACAAAGCTTGATGCCGCTTGTTTCAGAAAATGGTATGGACTGGATGTTTGCAAATACATCGGTAACAGCGCAGCGCGGAGCATTGGATTGGAAAAGTAAATTTAGAGATGCCGCTGCTCCTGTATTTAAAGAATTATATGCGAGTGTAGCATCAGGAAAAGAAGCGGCACGTGTTATTGCAGAAGGAAGCAAATCGGATTACAGGGAACAGTTAGAAATAGAATTAAAAGAAATAAGAGAATCAGAATTATGGCAAGCTGGTGCAGCCGTAAGAAAATTAAGACCATGACACTATCAGTTGAAAAAATATGTGCTGCCGCAAAAACTTTAGATGGAGTGGCTTTGCATACCCCATTGCAATATAATGTTCAGTTAAGCGAAGAGTTTAATTGCAACATATATCTAAAAAGAGAAGATTTACAAGTTGTACGTTCCTATAAAATAAGAGGTGCGTATAATAAAATAAGCTCCTTATCGGAAGCAGAAAGACAAAAAGGAGTAGTTTGTGCAAGTGCGGGCAATCATGCCCAAGGCGTAGCATATTCCTGCAATAAATTAAATGTTAGGGGCACGATATTTATGCCCGTAACTACTCCGGCTCAAAAAATAAGCCAGGTAAAATTATTTGGAAAAGAACTCATAGAAGTGATTTTAGTTGGGGATACTTTTGATGATGCGAACAAAGCAGCTGTTGTGTTTTGCAATTCGAAAGATGCTGCTTTTGTTCATCCTTTTGATGATGAAAAAGTAATTGAAGGGCAAGGAACAGTTGCAAAAGAGATTATAGATGATGCTGATTTTAAGATTAATTATATTATAGTTCCAATAGGAGGAGGAGGATTGGTTGCTGGAGTAGTGAGTTATACTTCTCAGGTAAGTCCCGAAATAGAAATCATTGGGGTAGAGCCAGAAGGGGCTCCTTCTATGAAAACGTCTATAACAAATGGGTATAACACGGAACTTCTAGAAATAGATAGATTTGTAGATGGAGCCGCTGTTAAAAAAGTAGCTGACAAAACCTTTGAAATTTGTAAAGATAAGTTGAACGAAATTGTGCTTATCCCTGAAGGAAAGGTTTGTACAACTATATTAAATCTTTATAACAAACAAGCTATTGTGGTTGAACCGGCGGGTGCATTAACTATAGCTTCCTTACATTTTCTGAAAGAAAAATTAAAGGGAAAGAATGTAGTTTGCATTGTTAGCGGTAGCAATAATGATATTATGCGTACAGAAGAGATCCGCGAACGATCTTTATTATATGAGGGATTAAAACACTTTTTTGTAATCCGATTTCCACAAAGAGCAGGAGCTTTAAAAGAATTTGTAAGTACGGTTTTAGGGCCGCAGGATGATATTGTTCATTTTGAATATATAAAAAAACATAACCGTGAAAATGGACCTGCCCTAGTAGGGCTTGAAATTGAAAATCCACAAGATATAGAAACGCTAAAAGAGAGGCTGCACGAACTAGGCTTTCAATATGAATATTTAAATAAAAACGATAATTTATTTCAATTTTTGATGTAATTATTTTTGCGGTTTTTGTTTTTACTATAATAGAACAAGAAAGTTATTCTTCTGACAGAAAAGCTACTTGGGAAAGCCTTCACAACAATTTCGACAAAACAGATCTATTAATAAAAAAAGATGATTTCGTTTTTTTTAAAAATATCCTTATGAAAACGCACGCGAGGAATTACCAAACGTGATGCAGGGGTGCAGTTGGGGAGGAATCATTTGTTCTTTATTTTTTATTTCTTTTGTTTTAAGAAAAAAGAAAAATACACAGTTTTTGAACCATTTAATTTCCGGATTTATTTCAAAAGCTTTACTTAGGAATTGGGACAAAACAACCTTTCCATTTTGACTTGTTCTTTTGCCATTTTTCCGCGTTGTAAAATCGTTAAATAGCTAAGGCTATTAGCCTCATTTACGCCTTGAAAAATAACAAAACAACTACGTCAATTCTGTAAACTTTATTTTGTCCCAACTCCTTAACTGTATTTTTAGAGAAATTAATTTACATTATAATTATGAATCAATAAACTCCCAAACAGATTTATATGCCCCAATCGATTCCGTATAATCAAGAAAATTTTTATAAAAAATGTGATTGGCAAGCGTAGCACTATCTCCAATAACAACAAGTTTTTTTTTGGCTCGCGTTAGTGCAACATTCATTCTGCGTATATCATTTAAGAATCCAATTTCTTTCAAATCGTTGCTTCTTACCAAACTGATATAAATTACATCCCGCTCCTGTCCTTGAAATCCATCAACGGTTTTAATTGCAATTTGCGACCTATAATTATCAAAGTACGGATCCAATGCTATTTGCGTAGTTAGATATTGAACCTGCTCCTTGTAAGGAGAGATAATGCCAACGCTTATTTGATTCACCGCTTTATTGCTTTGGGAATATTGCACCAACAAAAGTTTTAAATGTTTAATAAGGAGTTGCGCTTCTTCTGGATTAGCAATACTTAAACTTTCTGGATTTATAATTTCATTGTACCCAATACCTGCAGTATCAATAAAATCAAGAGGAGTATTCAACAATATTTCATTTTTATCGAAACTTAATACAGTACTTTTTACAGATTCATCTGCAATTAAATTATTATTATAAAAATTTTTATTCGAAAAATTCATGATATGCTCATGCATGCGATACTGTATATTAAGCATCACAGAAACATTATCTAAATGCATACAATGTTCAAACAATGTTTCTTTCAAACCTTGTACTTCGGCACTTTTCGATTTAACAGTTGGAGGCAATTGGAAATGGTCTCCCGCAAATATTACGCGGTTGCTTCGTGTAATTGGAATCCAGCACATCGGCTCGAGCGCCTGCGCTGCTTCATCAATAAATACAGTAGTGAAATGTTTGTCTCGCATCATTTTCCCTGATGATACAACAGGTGTACAAGCAATAACTTGCGCTTTCTCAAATTGCTCATGAAAAATATAATCTTCTAAAACACGTGCTTCATTTAATATTTTACGGGCTTCCATGTAAAACAATTGGCGTTGTTCACGCTCCTCTCTACCGAAAGTACGTTTATATTTCCCTGCCATCCGAAAATATTCTTCAGCATTTTTGCGATATTTTTTTAACTTTTTATAGGATTCGTGGGCAGACATTTTAACATCCAGTGTATTCATCCATACCTCTTCTGAAATACGCGCAGGATTGCCTAATCGCAAAACATTAATACCTTCGCGATGCAATTTTTCTGTGAGTAAATCGACAGCTATATTACTTGAGCTACATACTAATACCTGCTTTTCTATTTTCAATGTTTCACATATGGCCTGAACCAAAGTTGTAGTTTTTCCTGTCCCCGGCGGGCCATGAACAATGGCAATATCTTTAGCGGCAATAATTTTTTGAACAGCAGTATTTTGTGAATTGTTTAATCCTGTTATTTTAAATGATTCAACTATTTTATCAAATGCAGGAAGCTTTAATCCGTAAATTACATCACGTAATATCGCCAAACGATTGTTCGAAGCGTTAATTACCTTATCCATCGCAATATCCATTTCCCGATAGCTGCTTTCATCGAACAATAAATTAATGCCAAGTTTTCCATCCTCGCACCAATCAGGTAATTCATCGATGCTGAGCGATAAGCGGATTTTATTTGGATTAATTACCTTTATGATCCCATTGATAGCTTGCTCATCAGGATAAGTATTTGAAAAAAGTGCTGCATTTTTCCCTCCTGAAAATTGATGCGGTTCATTATGATTTGTTGTTCGTTCAATATCAATGGACAGGTATTCGCCATGCCCAATTTCAATATTGGCAATAACTATAGGATACCATGTTACACCATTTTCTTTACGGAAATTAATATTATTGCGAGAAAAATGTTGTTTGTATTGTGCAAAATCTTCGTCACGCTCTATTTTCAGTAGCTTCCGCAAAAGCAACAAACGATCAATTGGTGGTTTCATTTTTATTTAAAAAAAATTAAGTAAATGAATATCCGATTTATTAGAACTATTTTTTGAAAATGTTCCATCTAAAATTATGTAAAAATTAAAGAAATATTTTTTCTTAAAAATGCACTAAAAACAAGAGAAAACATAAGAAAAGTTTAAAAATATTTACACAGCAAAATTATTAATTAAAATATACCCATCGGTGTTTTAGCCTCTATTTAAGAAAAAATTAGAAATTTGCATAAAAACTAAAATATGGATTCAATAAGCCACATCGTTTTAGGAGCAGCCATTGGTGAGGCTGTTCTAGGCAAAAAAATTGGCCGTAAAGCCATGTTATGGGGCGCTATTGCGGATACTATTCCAGATTTTGATGTTTTTGCTGAATCATGTAACACACATGCCCAGCAATTAATGGTACATAGAGGAATTACGCACTCCTTTCTGTTTGTTGTTATAATTGCCCCCATATTGGGTTGGCTCTTGCATAAAGGATTAAATAAAACAGGTGTTAGCTGGAAAAGTTGCACATGGCTATTTTTCTGGGGCTTATTATCTCACATTGTTATTGATGCCATGACTTGCTATGGTACCGGATGGTTTGAACCTTTCAGCAGTTATCGTGTATCGTTTAACACCATATTTGTTGCGGACCCATTTTATACCATTCCTCTTTTAATTTGTGTTTTAATCGCATTAATTGCAAAAAATGCTTCGGCCAAAAGAGTTAAATGGAATATTACAGGATTGATAATCAGTTCAATTTACCTGGTTTTTACAATGCTGAATAAATGGCACATTAATGGTAAAATGAAAGAATCAATAGCAAAACAAAACATTGACATTACAGAATTTGTTACAACCCCTACCCCATTAAATAATTTTTTATGGATGTCGTACGCGAAGGATTCTTGCGGTTTTTGGTTTGGTTATTATTCTGTTTTTGATGAGGCTAATGATATAGCGTTTTTTCATGTTGATCAAAAAAAAGAATTACTTTCAGCCTATCAAAATGAGCCTTCGGTTAAGCTTTTAAAACAATTTTCCAAAAACTATTATTGTATGAACAAAATAAATAATGATGTTTATTTTAATGATATTCGTTTCGGACAAATTGGAGGTTGGGATAAACCTACCGATGCTTTTGTGTTTTCATTTAAACTAAATAAAGATGCTGACAACTCAATGGCATTGGATCGATCTAAATTTAAAGGTTCTTACTCAGATGCAATTTCTTCATTAGTAACAAGGATAAAAGGCAAATAAAAATGACACCAACGGAATTATTAATAGAGGTATCAGGTATAGTTGGTAATGAAGGATTAAAAACTTTATTACTAGATAATGATTATAGAAAATTAAATTTTTTGTCTGAAAACCATTATCTATTAATCACACGAAACTATTATACACCTTATAAGTTTTGATGGTATAGAATTTATAAATAAATTATCTGAACCGATTTGCATACCATTTCTATTTTTCTTTTTTTATACAATTTATAGGCAAATAATTTAAACATCTTCTTTATTTTCATAATAATTTTTTAAAAAACAAAACTAAACATCAATATATTTGTTAAACATTATCGAAATATAATTTTTTATTACAATTGAATACATTTCTAAAACTATATGAAATATTAATAAGTTGGTTAAGGAGTAAATTAACTCCTCGACAAACCTTAGTTTTTTCAAGTGTTATTGTTGGCTTTACTGCCGGCCTTTTTGCTGTATTACTTAAATTAGCAGTTTTTTACATTCACCACTTTATAACACATGATTATAATATAGATTATCCATATTTAATGTATATGGTTTTTCCTACTATTGGAATTTTTCTATCCGTAATATTCGTTCAGTATCATTTGAAAGGACGTTTCAGAAAAGGTACCGCCAATGTTCTGCATGCAATTGCAAAAAAGTCAAGCTTTTTAAAGAAAGATCAAATGTATTCCCACCTGGTAACTAGTGCGCTAACTGTTGGTTTTGGTGGCTCGGCAGGTTTAGAGGCCCCAATTGTGGTTACAGGTGCTGCAATTGGCTCTAATTTCGGAAAAACGCATAAGATCAATTATAACGACCGAACGCTGCTGGTGGGCTGCGGCGCGGCGGCAGGGATAGCAGCAGCGTTTAATTCACCTATTGCAGGCGTATTATTCGCCTTAGAAGTATTATTGGCTGATGTTACCATATCTGCTTTTATCCCTTTAATTATAGCTGCCGCAACCGGAGGGCTCCTTTCAAAAATTATTTTACAGGAAAGCACCTTACTTACATTTAAATCTATTTCACCATTTGATTACCATAATGTTCCTTATTACTTAATTCTGGGTTTGTTAGCCGGACTAATTTCAGTTTATTACGCGCGTGTATACCTTAAAATAGATACTTTATGGACAAGAGGGAAATTTAATGTTTATACAAAGGTTCTCCTAGGTGGTAGTATGCTTGCTATATTAATTTTATTTTTTCCTTCACTTTTTGGTGAAGGTTATGAAAGCATTAAAATACTTTCAGGCGATAATCCTGAGAAACTTTTCGAAAACAGTATCTTATCCAATTTTTTATCTAATAATTGCCTCATCATACTATTTATACTATTAACAATGTTCTTTAAAACAATTGCTGCAGCTATCACTATAGGTAGTGGAGGTAATGGCGGCAACTTTGCTCCATCTTTGTTTGTTGGCGCTTACCTTGGTTTTGCTTTTGCCAAAACAATTAATTTTCTTGAAATTACAAGTCTATCCATAAGCAATTTCACTATTGTTTCAATGGCTGGAGTTTTAAGTGGCGTTATGCATGCCCCGCTCACTGCGATATTTTTGATAGCTGAAATAACTGGAGGTTATGAACTGATGATTCCATTGATGATTGTTTCTTCCAGTAGCTATATAATTTCAAAATATTTTGAGCCCTTTTCTATGGATTTAAAACGCCTTGCAATAAAAGGCGAGATTTTCACCGCTGACAAGGATAGAAATATACTAACCTCATTAAAAACATCTAACTTAACTGAAACAGATTTTCAAATAGTTTCACCTGATGAAACCTTAGGAACATTAATAAAAACAGTAGCAAATTCCAAACGAAATATTTTCCCCGTGGTATCAAACGAAAAGCTTGTTGGTGTTGTTGTTATTGATAACATTAGAGAAATAATGTTTAAGCATGAAATGTATGATACCGTATTTGTAAAAGAAATAATGAGAGAGCCATTCGCAATTATTACTCCAGAAGAAAATATGGATTCTGTTATGAAAAAATTTGATGAAACAGGTGCATGGAATTTACCTGTTTTGAAGGATGGAAAATACATAGGATTTATATCTAAAACTAGTATTTTTATTCATTATAGAAATAGACTTACTAAAAGAATAAGTGAATAAAATTTATTTCTCAAAAAAAAATAGAATTTTTATTTATTAGAACACCTTATTTTACATGCCATTTATTATATTATTTCAATTATTTATTAAATACCATTACTATAATTAGTATCTGTCCATAGAGTCAAACATTTTCAAATTATGCAAATTTTAAGCTTCAGAATTCTGGATTTCAAATTTTTGAACCAAAATTGTTTTGTTTGAAACAAAGCCAATAACGGTAATCATTGCGAGGCTTTTTTAGCCGAAGCAATCTCATATATTGGTGTGAAATTGCTTCAGTCGTGCCTCCTTCGCAATGACGTTCTAAGTTTAAATGCCGACTCTATAGACAGGCACTAATTAGATACTTCTAAAATAGATTAATAAGCTGGTGTTTATATATTTTATTTAAAAACCAATGTTTTTTTATATCCCCCAAATAAAACGGAAACAAACAAATTTGATTTTTTTATTTAGCTTTGTATCTAATTATTTATTGGTCAATTTAAAATTGTTTTATTTTCTTTTAAATCAAACCATCTAATTTTGTTGCTTTATACATTAAATTTTATTTAAAAGTTTAGAATAAATGATATTTAAAAAACATATTTCAGCACCCCATATATTACAATCTTCATCCATGAAGGTTGTGAAAAAAAATTTCGTATCATTACCTTTAAGAGTTAAATTAAGTTGGATGTTTTGTATTTTAACTCCTTGTATTTCAATCGCACAAAATACAATTTCCGATACAGGAAAGGTTAATTTTATTCAGGATATTAAGGTACAAGAATTGTTGGTTAAACATATTGAAATTAATTCAAAAGCAATTAAAAAAGGCTATAGGGTTAAGATACATTTTGGCTCAGATAAAAACAAAGCCAAAGAAATTAAACTAAACTTTATTACAAAATTTCCTGATGTAGCGGCATACGAAAAATATGACCAACCAAATTTCAATATAAGAGTGGGCGACTTCAGAACAAAATTAGAGGCTTATAAATTTTTGAAAGAGCTGCAACCCGAATTCCCTTCAGCATTCCTTGTGCAAGACGAAATAGAAATTAAATAGCGTCTGTCTATAATGTCCGATTTACTCATAAATATATTATTTTTAAAGGTATTCGTGAGTTCGTTTCACTCGGGTCTTCGTTATTCTTGTTTTGAAAACCAGTCATTTACCAATGTAAGCTCCTGATTTTCAAAACTACGAAAGCCTCGAACTCAAACATTATAGTCCAGACTCTCTACGCTATCGACAAACGCTAAATAAGTAAAAAAATTAACTTTTGTTGGGGTATATCCATAAAGAAATTTTTTCTGGAAGCTTATCTGCTGAAAAATCAGCGCTTTCACTTCTAATGGTAATTAACACTTCACCATATTTATAAGATTTTGCGGACCAAACATTAAAACCATTTTGAGATTGACTATTACCAAAATGGTGGTCGAAATACGTTTTAAATTCAATAAAAACATCCTCCTTTTCCCCTGCATTATTTATATAGATATCTGTATGTATTTCGTTTAAACCAACTTCGTCAAAACTGTATGCAATATTATAAGAACCATTGGAAATTAATTTATATTCATAATATAAATAATCTTTAGAAACTTGAACTGGCCTTCCTATTTCCTTCGATTGGATAAAACTTTTACTATCGCCGAAATTAAAACCCCGAAACGTAGCTAAATCAGAAAACAAAACACTTTCTACTGTAGCGCCATATTCGGAAAGTTTCGAGTTTTTATTTTTACATGAAAATGCCGATATGCCTATAAATAAAGCTAAGGTTACTAATAGAAGAAACTGTTGGCGTGGCGAACACATAATTATTTGTATTGTATAACAAAAATACAAATTCTACTTTGTTAATTCAATACAAAACATAAAATCAATTATTGATTATTTAGGGCCTTTGTTTATTATATAAATAAATCTTATTTAAAGGGGCTAAGCTGTCTCCAATATCAATAGTTATATATTGCTTTCGTTAGACGATATAAATTTAAAATATAGACACTTTGATAAGTAGTGAAGTATTTTATCTCACCAAGGTCACATGTCCACTATATTTGTTTTTTCCACCTTTAAAGTCAGTAGCCTGGATAAGGTAAATATATTCATCTGTCTGTGCAATTTCATTACCCTTATTTGCTTTTCCATCCCATGGTTTATCTATATCATCGGTTTTATAAATTAAATTACCCCAACGGTCGAAAATAGTCATTTCAAATTCTTTTATAAAAACACCTTTACCGATGAAAGTATCATTTATTCCATCACCATCCGGTGTGAATGCGTTAGGAATATAAAATAAAAAATCTGGCTCAATAATTACTGTTTGATAAGCTGTATCAATACAATTGTATTGAGTAGATGTTATCAGTGTTATGATGTATGTGCCTGTATCTAAATAAGTATAAGGAGCTGGGATTGAAACAGAAGAAGTAGCCGTCCCATCACCAAAATTCCAGTTCCAATAATCTGCTCCTTTGGATACATCTATAATTGAAATAGTAGGATCCAAGATTGTTGTTGTTTGAGGTTGAACTGTAAAACTTGCATCAGGATTGGGATATACTGTGATATAATTATTTTTGGATACGGTAGTAAAGCAGCCGCTATCCGAAGTAACCGTTAAGGTAACATCAAAAGAATGGGGCGCTACTAAAAAGTCGTTCGTATAACAATAATCAAAAGATTGCGAAGTTATTCCAGGGCTGCCATCTCCAACATTCCATGCCCATTGAAAAACAGATCCGTTTAGAACAGAAGATGAATTTTGAAAAGAAATGCAAAGAGGTTCGCAACCCACAGTATCACTTGCACTAAAATTTACAACAGGGTTAGGACTTACAGTAATCGTTTTTGTAATAGAATCCAAACAGCCAAAATTTGAAACTACCACTAAATTAACAGTATAATCATTTGCAGAAGTATACAGGTATCCCCCTGGAATTAGCTGGTTGGTGTTAATCAAACTGCCATCACCAAAATCCCAGGCCCAGGATTGTATAGTAGTGTTAGCAGGTATGGTTGACAAATCAGTAAATGGCACCAGGCTTCCAAAACAAACATTGGCAGTAGAAAATTCTGCCGTAGGGTTTGGATACACCGAGATGTAATTGTTTCTATAAAGACTACTTACACAACCGCTATCGGATGTAACCGCTAAGGTGACATTAAAAGAAATTGGAGAAGAGTTATTGCTATAACAATGATTTGCATTGGCAGTATTACTTGTTGCACTACCATCTCCAAAATCCCATAACCATGTTACATTATTTCCTGTATTTATGGATGATAAATCCTGCAAAGAAACACAGAGCATAGCACAGCCGGTGGTATCATTTGCTGTAAAATTTACAGTTGGATTTGGGTTTACTGTAATTAATTTAGTGATTGAATCGAAACATCCGAAATTAGAAAAAGCCAGTAATTGAACACTATAAGTACTATCCATAGCAAAAAGGTAAGATGGATCTTGGGCATTATTTAATGAACTGCCATCACCAAAATTCCATGAATAGGATTGTATTGTATCAGAGGGATTAATAGTTGAGATATTAGTGAATACTACACTGTTTCCATCGCATACATTGGCAGCGGAAAATTGTGGTAGTGGTAAAGGATGAACCACTAAATTAAATGATGCGCTATCATTACAATTATTACTATTTGTTGCAACAACAAAATAGGTTTGAGTTGAGTTGGGTGATACTTTAATTGCAACAGCAGTTTCTCCGTTACTCCATAAATAGGCGTCACCACCCGATGCTGTTAATATAGTACTATCGCCAGCACAAATGCTTGTAACGCCTGTTATTAAAGCTATTAGCAAAGTGTCTACTATTATAATTAAACTATCTGTAGAAGAGCAATTATTGTTATCGGTGCCGGTAACATAGTATTTGGTAGTAACTATAGGGCCTGCTGTTACCGCTGTTCCAGAGCTTGTGTTCAATCCTGTAAACGGAAACCATGAATAAGAAAATGCACCGCTGGCGTTTATTTGCAATGAGTCTCCTTTACAAACTGATGAGTCGGGACTGATTGTGAGGTTAGGCAATTGATGAACAACTATTTGTATTGTTGCAGTATCCTTACAGTTATTATAATTAGAAATCACCTGGTAAGTAATATCGTTTATTGGTGATGCGATAACTGTTTTTGCAGTATCGCTGCTTAGGGTAGTTGCAGGAGACCATAAATAATTTGATTGGCCAGATGCGATCAGCGTTAATGTATCTCCTTTACAGATGCTATCCTTGCTCGCACTTATTGTTAAATTATCTACAGGTTCAAACCATTGTATTACTACTAAACCATTGCCTCCTGTTTTTATATCACCGGCAGCACCAACAGTCATATCATAATCATTCCCCACCCCTGCTCCTGAAATGTAATGGACATCAGCTGTATCGGGAGGATAAATATTCAACTCTGGTGTAAACTTGATAAGGCCGCCTGGAGTGTATTTAAAGCCGGAACCGCCCTCTCCGCCATCGGCAGTATTCCCTCTGAAAGAAAATCTATTTATACCTGAAATGCCGCCCTCATATCCACCACCACCACCGCCAAAGCCTGTAGAATTTGCAATCGCATTTTGTCCTGTTAATGGCAAATAACCTCCTGATAATGGTCCGTTCCCATTGCCTCCAGATGTTTCGTTCACACCGCCAGCGTCCGCAATACCGCCACCACCACCTGCAATAACTCGTGCGTTGGCCTGTGTAACAGTAGTATAGAATAAACCACTTAGTCCGCCACCTGAACCGGTCTCGGAAGTAGCAGCAGCGCCAATAGAATTCCCACTTCCTCCAAATCCAAAAGTTGCACGTGCTGTTTGATTTACATGCCTTGTGGCCCATCCGCCTTCACCTGCAACTATTATATATGTTTCACCCGGTAATGTTATTAATTGGTCTACCGTAAAACCTCCTGCCCCAGCGGCCGCATTATACACAGTGTAACCACCACCACCACCGGCTCCCCAGGCTTTCACTTTTATTGCTGTTACCCCGGCAGGTACAATAAAATGCTGATCAAATCCTGTATATTTTACCGCAATACCTTTGTTGAATCCTGATTCAGGAATTACTGTTTTCCAGGCTATGGAGTCATAACCGCAAACATAACATTGGTTTAAAGTTGCCAGATCAGGGTCGGCACAATCTATTAAACCATCTACGTCATCGTCAATAAGGTTATCCGGTATTTCAGGTTGATAAACAGTAACAAGCACCTCAGCAGTATCTTTACATCCAAATGAATTTGTTTTTATTACCTGATAAATTCCTGAATTGGTTATCTGCGCATTTGTAACAGTTGGATTTTGCAGTGCACTGTTAAAACCATTTGGCCCTGTCCAAACAATACCGCTTGCTGTATCTGTTGATAAATTAATGGAACTGCCAACCGTTATCGGATTGCTTGAATTAGCTATCGCAATGGGAGGAGGATGAATACTAACATTTGAATTGAATGTATTAAAGCATCCATCAATAGTTGTTGTTACTAAAGTAACAGTATATATTCCTGCAAATGCATAATAATGATTAGGGTTTTGCAAACTACTTGTTGGGCCATTATCACCAAAGGTCCATAAATAACTGGCAATTGAAGTTGAATTGTCAACTATAGAGGAATTTGCAAAACTTACAGAATTTCCAAGACAGACATCGTTAAAAGTAAAGCCCGCTATAGGGTTGTAATACACCTGAACCAGTTTTGTGAGCGTATCGGTACAGCCAACACTATTATTAACAATTAAAGTAGCATTATAGTTGCCAGAATTGGCATACAAATGTGATGGACTTGATGAATTATCTAAAGGACTCCCATCTCCGAAATTCCAGGTCCAGTTATTGATGATTCCTAAAGCTGTAAAAGAGCTGTCGGTGAATTGTGTTAAATCACCATTACAAATTGCTGTATTGCTGAAAAATGGTAATGGCTGAGGACGATAAAAGATTCCCAGGTTATCAGTACTGTCGCCATTTTCGGCAAAATCTGTTCCGCTATTATAATTTGCTCCCCCATTGCCATTTTTTGTAAATGAATTATTCAAAACAATTTCGGGGATACAATCTGTATATATTATTGAACCTTGTCCACCGCCACCCCCACCGCCAACTATACTGGAATAAGTGCAGTTTCCTCCATTACCACCGTTAGCAGATACCAAAAAACAAGCTGCATTATCAATATCAAAATTCAAACAATTAATTGTAATTGTACCACCAGCCCCTGCACCACCTGAGCCATCACCGGAAGAAGAAATGTTATTGGAATTCCCATTTGCTGTTATTGAGATGGAACTACAAAAAGATGGCGTTTTAATTTTATTGGCTTTAACAATAACAATTCCACCACCACTTACACCGTTAGTGCCAGTATATGTATCTTGCTGACCACCGCCACCGCCACCACCCATATACAGGCGAGTAGCAGAAATATCAATATAGGAAGATAAAGCAATCCCTCCTTTGCCTCCAACTCCATTGGGAGCATTGAAACAACCGTAACCAGGACCACCTTCTCCACCTCTTGTGAAACCACCACCACCACCGCCGCCGGAATTATATTCGTTTCCACCTCCTGCACCATTCAGTATTTTACCTCGCGCATTGTTCCAATGGGGAGAAATATTTTTATAAATCCCCTCCCCTTTACAACCATGAAATCGTGGTATATCCTTGTAAGAAAATTCAGTGCAACCATCTATATAGGTACTACTTATGATAGACTTCTGACCACCTCTAAAACCAATTCCGTCAGCATTGATATTATTATTTAAATTAAGGGTTCCATTTACTTCAAAAGCAATTACTCCACCAATATTTCCATCCCAAGGTAAACCATTAATATTACTTGTAGTTATGAAATTTGGATTACCTAATGTAGGGTAGCTTATTAGCTGTAACCTGCTGTTGGAAACTATATTATAATTATTTATTAAACCTCCTGTAGTAGTTATGGAGGTTACAACTCCCGCCACTTCTGTATGGGACAGGATAGTTGCGTATTCATATAAGCCTGCACTTTTTATTGTACTTATATCCCCAAAAGCTACTGTATTGTTAGTGTCTCCAATAACATCGTCCTGCATCTGCATGATGATAATTTTTTCGCCATCTTCAAATGTGTCATATATTTCGTTAACACTGGTTATGTTTATTGTATTACCAGAAATACCGATTACCTGAGCATAGCCATTTACAGGAGCCTGGCCGGCACTTTGAATAAAAAGTGTAATCTGCAAAATAAAAAATAATAATAATTTAGATTTCATATCTAAAATTTAAAAACAAAAAAGTAGCATTTTTTGTGAGAGCGGATATTTGAAAAAATTAACAAATATAAACGCATTGTATAATTTTTTAATTCAATTCTATTTATCTCAATAGTGTAACAATCCCTTTATAATTGTGCCTTTGGTTTTTAAAATCAATTGCTATGATAGAATAAATATATACATCAGCCAAAACAATTTCATTACCCTTATTAGCTTTTCCATCCCATGGTTTATTAATATCATCAGAAACAAAAATCATATTTCCCCAACGGTCGAAAATAGTCATTTTAAATTCTTTTATAAAAACTCCTTTGCCGGAAAATGTATCGTTTATTCCATCACCATCCGGTGAAAATGTATTTGGAATATAAAACACAAAGTCGGGTTCAATATTTATGGCGTGCGAGGCTGTATCCAAACAATTATATTGTGTGGATGTAATCAGCGTTATCAGGTAAGTACCTGTGTCGGCATAGGTGTGAGGCACAGGATTATTTAAAAAGGATGTTGTAAGGTCACCAAAATCCCAACTCCAATTAACTGCTCCAACGGATAGATCTGTAATTGAAATAACCGGATCTATAATAGTTGTTGTTTCCGGCAGAACTGTAAAAGAGGCAACAGGATTGGGGTACACAGTAATAAAATTATTTTTAGATAATGTGCTGACGCATCCGCTATCGGAGGTAACAGTTAAAGTAACATTGAAAAAATTTGTTGCAAATACAGAATCATTGGTATAACAATGATCAAAAGATTGAGAATTAATTACAGGGCTCCCATCACCCACATTCCATTGCCATTGTACGTTATCGCCTGCAATAACAGTAGATAAATCTTGAAAAGAAATACAGAGCAGTTCGCAACCAGTAGTATCTAGTGCAGTAAAAATCACAACAGGTTTTGGATTAACAATACTTATTTTAGTAGTAGAATCAGGACAACCGAAATTAGAAACAGTTAACAATTGAACAGTATACGATCCCACGGCAGCATAAAGGTGTGAAACATTTTGAGCTGAAACAAGCGGAGTACCATCGCCCAAATTCCATGTCCAGGATTGTATCGTATCTGTTGCAGGAATGGTTGATAGCTCCGCGAATAGGGTATTAGAGCCGAAACAAACATTTGCTGTGCTAAATTTCGCATCAGGTGGTGGATGAACCACCGCACTTTTTATTAGGGTGTCTTTACAACCGTTATTGGTAGTAACAGTAAAAGAAACGGAATAGGAACCCGGGGTTGTGTAGGTATGATTTACATCCTGAGCACTCCCTGATGGGCTGCCATCATCAAAATTCCATGACCAGCTTGACACAGTACCGCTTGAAACAGTTGAAAAATCATTAAAATTCATTACCTGGTTCAAACAAACAGCAGCAACACTATAGTCTGCAATAGGCATAGGATAAATAAGCACCGAATCCACATACGTATTGCTTATACAGCCATCCTTAACAAATGTCATACTAACGGTATGATAGCCCGATGTTAAAAAAACTATTCCAACAGGATTTTGTAAAGTGGATGTAGCGGGCGAAGCGTTAGCAAAGGTCCAGAGAAAAGTAGAGCTGGG
>CAMBDK010000025.1 GCA_945865315.1 Chitinophaga pinensis
GATTGCTATTACAGGATATTTTAAATATTTAAAAAAAGATTTTACAAATCAAGCTATTACTCCTTCACCAAGATATGGATTATGTTGATGAAATTATAAATCAGCATTTGTGTAATTAAAATATGAAAATAAAAAATTGAGAAAAGAAATGTGAAATAGACAATTAAATTATCCCGGCGATGAAATTAAAACAAATAAAATATCATGTTTTATTTTTATTTATGCTTAACGCTATTTTTGTTTACTCAAATTTAGTTACCGACACTATTAGGCTTAAACTTAAGCCTCTCAAAAAAGAAAAGGAATTTCACAAGCAACCTCTACTTTTAAAAACAAACCCCCTTGCCATTTTGTGGGGACCTATTCCTTTTACAGCTGAATACCGATTAATTTCCGAAATTACAACTGGACAAAGACATTCCGAACAAATTGGAATATCTTTCCTTAACACTAGTCCTCTCTGGAAAATAATAGAAAAAACTACTCCTATATCCAGTAAATATAAGTTAAAAACAAAAGGATGGCGCATTCAATATGCCCACCGATTTTATCTTATTAAGCGCAAAAAATATGCTCCTTTCGGATTTTATGTTTCACCAACCATATCCTATTCCAATGCACAAATATCTATTGGTTTATTAAACTATTATCGAAAAAGCTATTATAATTTCAGTAATTTAAATGTTAATCTACTTTTAGGCTATCAATTTGGAAAAAACTCCCGTTTTACTGTGGATATTTTTAGTGGTATTGGATACAAAAAGAATACTGTATTTTATCATGTTAATAGCTATAAAATTACACCTTTTGATACAAAAGATTTTGGTGAATTTTACAACTCCGACCTTAAACTTTCTATAGGAATTAACTTTGGTTGGGCATTTTATTAAACCCCAATAACGCATTGGTGAATATTTTATTTATTACTTTTAAAAACCCATTGCTTATTAAGGAATCCAATTAAAAAAGCGGGGATAAATTTAAAAAGCCATTTGCTAGAAGATGCTTCTGAATCAATTGCAAAAAATCAATCCAAAGCTGCTAGCTGCAATAAAATTGAATAAGGCTTTTTAGAATAGGAGTAAAAATTAGGTATTAGTTAGATGAAACCTTCAAAACAGATAATATTTTACTCCTTTTATCTTTGCAGTTTATTTTTACAAAATAATTTCCTGACGCTAATCCTGATAGCTTAAGTTCCACTTGGTTCATACCAACATTTAGCTGATAAAGATTGGTGGAAATTAATTCACCAATAGAATTATATAAAGTAACGGTAGTAGTTTCAGCAGCAGTCAAATCAAATCGAAGGGTGGTGCTTTCAATTGCAGGGTTAGGAAAAACACTTACATTAATTACATTAAAGTCTGATTCGCTAATAGAAGCGGGAGAACAAAGGTTAATAATATCTTGGAGTGCAATTTTCATTGAGGCCAAGTCGGGGTAATAATTTAAGTCATCCTTGATTTTTTTATCCATAGGACAAATTACACTTACTGTTGGGTACCCTGTGCCATAAGGTCCCGGCAAAGGTACCGTTCCATTGATAATAGGGTAATCAGTTCCTAATACCCAGTTTCCTAGGGTATTTGAACCTGTCCCATTTAAGTCGGCAAGAGTAGTGCTTACATCGTCTTCATAAAACAAAACAACAACTTCGTTAGTTCCCAAAGGACCATACTGGTTATAAATGTCTTCTAGGTAATGTGCTGTATGGAATCCCCAACAGGGGCCGCACCATGTGGCAGACATATCTACTACTACAACTTTTCCTGCATTGAGGTAGGTATACAGATTATGGCTATTGCCATTTAAGTCATTTTGTGTGAAATCCGGAGCAACTGCTCCTATTTGTGCAATAGAGGCGCTAATTATAAAACAAAGCGCATTAACAGTAAGTATTTTTTTCATAATCGTTAATTTTTTATAAATGTATAGTATTTAATTTTACAAAACAATATTTATTTGAACACAATACTATTCTAAGCAAAATTACCAATTATTAATAAATTTAAAATCAGTAAATTATATTAAATAATTTGTCTGCTATACTGCATCATATAATTTTCAAAAAAAGGAGGATATTGAATTTAAATCAATACCCTCCTTATTAAAAGTTTCAATTATTATACTGTTAGCAAACAATTGGGCTATAAAAAACTAGCTTAGTTATGCTTTTTAAGCCACAGCCTTGTCTCTATCTAAATCAATAACAATTGGTGTTGCAATGCAAATAGAAGAATAAGTACCAATTACAATTCCGATTAATAATGCAAATGAAAAGCCTCTGATAGTTTCACCTCCAAATATAAATATTGCTAACAATACGAAGAAAATAGTTAATGAGGTATTAACAGTACGACTTAGTGTACTATTTAATGCATAATTTATAACTTTCACTTTTTCATTTTTGTCCAAATCAGCTTTATTTCGTTCTGTTAAGTATTCACGTATTCGGTCAAAAACAACTACCGTATCTGTCATTGAATAACTCATTACCGTAAGTATTGCCGCTATGAAATCTTGATTTATTTCTAAAGAGAATGGCAAAAAACCATCAAAAATAATATATACAGAAAGTACTATAAGAACATCATGAAACAATGCCACTACAGCTCCTAATCCATAGGTCCATTTTTTAAATCTTATAAAAATAAACACAAACATCACCAAACAGGATAACAATACAGCCCATAAAGCTTTTATTCTGATATCACGCGATACTGTTTCTCCCACTTTTTGAGAACTCATTATTTCATATTTAACGTTCAGCGTTTTTAAGCCTTCTATTAATTTCGTTTCTACTTTTTCTTCAGCGTCTTCCGTTGCATCTCCTATTAAATAAGTAGTAGTAATTCTTTGCTGGGTGTTTACGCCATAAGTTTTCACCTCTGGTGCTTCACCAAAACTTGCAGTTAATGCCTTACGCACATCTTCGGTAGATTTTACTTCATCGAGACGAACTACATAGGAGCGCCCACCTTTAAAATCAACACCCAAGCTAAAGCCTCCTTTTTGTAGATATGAAAATATACCTAAAGCAATTACAAGCCCAGAAAAAGCGTAATACATTTTACGTTTAGCAACGAAATTAATGTTAATGTTTTTAAAGGCATTTTCTGTAAATTTATTGCCAAAAGAAATTGTTTTGTTTTGTGTCAACCAACGATCAAAAATAATCCGTGTAATAAAAATTGCACAAAATAAGGAGGAAATAATACCAATTATTAATGTTGTGGCGAAACCTTGAAGTGGGCCAGTACCAAAAACATACAAAATAATACCTAGCAATAAAGTAGTTACGTGCGAATCAATAACGGATGACATTGCATTTCTATAACCCTCCTTAATTGCTAAAGCTGTCCCTTTACCTAATCTGAGCTCCTCGCGCACCCGTTCAAAAATTAATATATTAGCATCTACCGACATTGCTATTGTTAAAACAATACCGGCTATTCCGGGTAATGTTAAAACTGCACCAAAGGATGCTAAAATTCCTATTACAAAAAAATTGTTGATAATCATTGCGAAATCTGCTACCCATCCAGCTTTGCTATAATAGAAACCCATGAACAACAGAACTAAAATTAATGCAATAACTGTTGAAAATAAACCTTTTGAAACTGCCTCAGCACCAAGTGTTGGGCCAACAACGGTTTCTTCAACAATACGCGCTGGAGCTGGCAACTTACCTGCTTTTAAAATATTACATAAATCGTCCGCTTCTTCAATTGTAAAATTACCAGTAATTGAAGATGTTCCGCCAGCAATTTCACCTTGTACCGTAGGAAATGAATAAACACTGTTATCCAATACTATTGCAATCGATTTCCCAATATTATCCTTTGTTAAACGTTTCCATGCGATGGCAGCATCAGAAGTCATGCTCATAGATATTTGAGGAGAGCCTGAGCCTTCCTGGCTGAATACTTTGCGTGCTTCTGTAATAATATCCCCCGAAAGAGCTGCTTTACCTCTATCTCTGGAACCATTAATAGCAACTAACTGCACACTGGTTTCTTCTTTATCTATCGCTTTAAACGTCCAGAAAAAATTAGTATATGGTCTAAATATTGCTTTTATTCGCTGCATTCTAAAATATGCATTAATCTTGCCTGTATCTGCAATAGCTGCATAACCTATAACGGGTCCTTCCCCTAATACAGATTGCCCTTTTTCATCATTTTGTATTGCCGGACTTAACACTGCAAAAAGTGGATTTTCCTTCCTCAACCTATTAATTGTATCAGCCCTTGATTCTGTAATTTTTTTTGTTGAATCACCGGAAGTTCCTAATTGAGCTGACAAAGATTTTGAAGAAGTGTCATTTGAAATGGAAGCTGTATCCTTTTTTGCAAGCAACTTAGATTTAGGATCCTTATTATCTTTAACAATTGCCTTATCTAAATTAGCTAAGGAATCTGCTTTCGATATTTCGGCAACTGGATTTAAAATCTCTTTTAAACGTGTATTTACTTGATCTAATAATGGGTAAATATCTTTGTTATCATATGTTTCCCAGAATTCTAAATTTGCCGTCCCTTGTAATAATTTCTCCACTCGTCGCTTGTCCGTAACGCCAGGCAACTCTATTAAAATTCTGCCAGATGATGCCAATCGTTGAATATTGGGCTGTGTAACTCCAAATTTATCAATACGAGCTCGTAAAGTATTCTCTGAAGTAGCAATCGCTTCTTCTACCTTTTCCTGTAAAAAAGCTATTACGTCTGCATCTGTAGTATTAAAATCAATTTTCCCCTTCAATTCAATTGTTTGGAAATTAATTGCCAATTTAGCATTGGGATTAATTTTTTTGAACTCCTCTCCGAATATAATAACGAAATTTTTAGGGTCTTTTTTTTGACGCTCAGCAGCTTGCACTAAAGCTTGCGTAAATGTTGGATCATTACTGTTATTTGATAGTGAACGTATTATTTCTGCAACAGAAACCTCCAATGTAACATTCATCCCTCCTTTTAAATCTAATCCAAGATTTAATTGACGCTTTTTAACATCATCATAAGTATATTGTGTAATAAATATATCATATACTGGTCTTTTCTTCAAAGAATCTAAATAATAATTCTTTTTAAAATTGTATAAAAAATCTAAAAAGGTTTTTTGCTCAGAAGGGTTTTCCGATTCTTTCTTTGCCGCTTCTATGGCATCAGCACCTCCCACATAAGCCTGCGCAAATACTGCTGCATCTTTCTCAATACCGGCAGCAACCCATGTAAACATTAAATAATAAGCACAAGATAGTGCCAATAAAATTGCAAATAGTATAATTGCACCTTTGTTTTTCATAGTTATTTATTTATAAATTTATTGATTGAATATTTAATTTAGTGTCCGAGATTTATTAATAATATTCTATTTTAATAATATTTTTTATCCCAATTCTTTAACTCCTTAATTTATTACTTTTCTATTTATTTGGGCTGCAAATATAGTATAACAATTAATATTTTCCAACTTAATGACACGAATTACACCCGAGTTATTAAAACCCCTTTATTAACTAGCACTTCATGGCTTTTTTTCTCCAAAAGTATCGTAAATATTAGACTAAACTAATTAAATTTAAAAAAACAATGCAAATCAAATTTACTACCTTCTTAATAAAACTCTCTAAAAACAATCCCCTTGCTCGTAGTTAAAACTCCTGCAGCTAGCCTCGATATAAAAAAATCGAAAGAAATATTAATAATTTTTATAATAAAACAGCCATAGATTTCTTTTTTTCAATTGTTTTTTTTAAAAATAAGGGAACAATTAAATAAAATAATAGTACTTAAAGACTGCCAAATTTTAATAACAACAAAAATTGATATCCAAATCCAAACTATTGCAAAGGATAAAATGCATCTTCAATATGATTAATATTAATTTTGTATTCCCCAATTATAATGGCAATAATATCAAATCGAACTTCTAAATCAATTTGTTTTTGATTAATATACTCCCCTGCTATTTTAATTAAATTATTTTGCTTCCTCTTATTGACGAATGATTCAGGCTCTCCAAAACTATTACCTTTCCTTGTTTTCACTTCTGCAATTACTAATACCCCCTCAATAGTCGCTATAATATCTGCTTCTAAATTTCTAAATTTCCAGTTTTTTTCAAGTATTACATAACCTTTTCTCTCTAAAAATGAAACAGCTAAAACTTCTCCCTTTTGACCCTTTTCATTATGATCAGCCATTCTTACAAATATTTATAATTAATAAATTTTTTACCCAAAATAAAGCACTAAAATATTGATAAAGCCAAATTTTGCTAACATCGTTATTCTCTCCGACTTAAAAGGCGGAGTTAATGTTCAAAACTAAAGATTTTTTTAATTTAGCACATCAAAATTATTTTAACCCCTAATATCCTTAATGTATTTTTCAAAATAATTTTTTATAAAAAATTATTTCAACCTTTTTAAAAAACTAAAAAAAAACCTTAATAACTTAGAAATCAATTAAAAAAAATTATAAAAACGAATAAATCTCAAGATTTTAATGAATTAACCTATTTTAAATTTTTATGAAATAAAAAATAATTTTAAGAATTTTGATAAATTTGCATAATTTATGATTGATAATATTATTTAGTGTCTGTCCATATAATCGAGAGTCTGATTCATTGTGTTCAAGTTCGAGGCTTGCGAAGTATTGAAAATCAAGGAGTTTGCTTTTGCAAATGACTGTTTTCAAAACAAGCATAACGAAGACCCGAGTGAAACGAACTCACGAATACCTTTAAAAATAATATATTACGAGTAAATCGGACATTATGGAAAGACTCTATTTAGTTATTAATACTTTTTGATCAATTACAACTGATGTTCATTTTTTAGTACTTTAAACGATCTTAATAATTTGAGAAAATAGTATGTAATTATCGGAATGTAAATTTGTTTGTTTTTAATTACAATTATTCATACCTTCATTTTTTGTAAAATATATAGTCGTTTAATCTAGTAAAATAAATACGTTATTTAATCTAACAATTATGTTGAACATATTTCTAATTATTTTCATGAGCCTTTTTTCGCTGTGTGGCTATTTTATTAATAACTTACCTTTAATTACATTTCCCTCCATTATTGCAAAATTAGAATCTTTTAATCAAGATGAAGGGGCCCATCAAATAGGAGAGCGATTTGGAGGAGGAATAATTTTTTATATTGATAGTACTGGTCAGCATGGTTTAATAGCTGCCAAATCAGATCAAAAAAAGGCAACATGGTATAACGGCGATTATTTAGTTACAAATGCTATTGGCACCGCATTAGGTACCGGAAAGGAAAACACTGCTACCATTATTGCTGCGCAAGGCATTGGTAATTACGCCGCCAACATATGCGACCAATTAGAACTAAATGGATTTAGCGATTGGTTCTTACCTTCCAAAGATGAGCTTAATTTATTGAGAACTAATAAAACTGCGGTAGGTGGTTTTGCTAATCCATTTTATTGGTGCTCCACCGAGTATAGTTCGCACTATGCTTGGGCACAAAACTTTAATAACGGGTTCCAAAATTATGGCAATAAAAACTCCTCCCCTTCTATTCGAGCAATAAGGGCATTCTAAATGTTAATATATAGCATATAAAAAAGAAGCTTTATTATTAATAGATTTACTGGATGGAAAAGCCGGTAGTAAATATTTGCATAATTAACATTATTTCAATTTACCTTTGTAAAAAAACAACATATGAAAAAAATTAAAGTTGCCATTAATGGTTTTGGAAGAATTGGAAGAATTTCGTTTCGAGTAATGCAAGAATCTAAAAACATTGAAATAGTTGCAATTAATGATTTAACCGATAGTAAAACACTTGCGCATCTTTTAAAATATGATTCGATCCATGGCATCATAAATGCAGATATAAAATCAGACGATAGTGCTATAATTGTTAATGGAAAACGAATTTCTGTTTATGCTGAAAAGGACCCTTCTAAGCTTCCTTGGAAGAGTTTACAGGTGGATGTAGTTATTGAGGCTACAGGATATTTTTTAGATAAAGAATCTGCCGGTAAACACATTGCTGCCGGTGCTAAAAAAGTAATCATATCTGCTCCAGCAAATACAGATGATATTAAAACAGTAGTATTGGGAGTAAACGAAAACAAATTAGAGGAAAACGATTTAATAATTTCTAACGCCTCCTGCACTACTAATTGCGCTGCGCCAATGATAAAGGTATTGGATGAAAATTTCGGATTAGTTCAAGGGTTCATTACTACTGTTCATGCATATACTGGCGACCAAAGGTTGCACGATGCGCCACATAAAGACTTGAGAAGAGCCAGGGCAGCAGCTGTTTCAATTGTTCCTACTTCTACTGGAGCAGCCAAGGCTATCACAAAAATATTCCCCCATTTAAAAGGCAAACTAGGTGGTTGTGGAATGCGTGTTCCTGTGCCTGATGGGTCTTTGACAGATATCACCTGCTTGCTTACTAAATCTGTTACCATTGAAGAAATAAATGCTGCTTTTAAAATAGCAAGTGAAACAAACTTAAAAGGGATTTTACAATACATGGAAGACCCCATTGTTTCAATTGATATTGTTGGTAATTCACATTCTTGTATTTATGATCCTGAGTTTACTTCAATAGTTGGTAATATGATTAAAATAATTGGTTGGTATGATAATGAAGCGGGGTATTGTAACAGGCTCAGTGATTTAGTGAAAATAATTGGGTAAATAATTTATAAAAAACAATTCTCAATAGCTGTTTTTTGCATCCTTACCTGAACAATTATTTATAATATTTCAATTCCAAATTAGCACCATCAAACACTGCGTAACTACTATAATTAATCCATTCGCCAAGATTAACATAGCGGCTATTATTTGGTAGCATAATATCTAGTGGTAAATGACGGTGGCCAAATATAAAATAATCGAAAAATTCTTTTTTTAGTTTTTCCTTTGAATATACAACCAACCATTCATTTTCTTCGCTAGTAAATTTTTCATCTAGCGGTCCGTTTTTTAAGCGGCTTTTACTCGACCAATAATTCGCCATACTTAATGCAAAATTTGGATGTAGTCTTGCGAAAAGCCATTGACATAATGAATTTGAAAATATTTTTTTAATAAATTTATACCCATTATCTCCTGGCCCTAAGCCATCTCCATGCCCTAAAAAAAACTTTTTACCATTATATTCCCTACAAATAGGCTCTTTGTATATTTTAACCCCTATTTCTTTTGACAAATAATCAAACATCCACATATCATGATTCCCGGTAAATAATATGACAGGAATTCCTAAATCGCATATTTCCGCAATCTTCCCAAGAAATCGAACAAAATATTTTGGTGCCGTATGTTTGTATTCAAACCAAAAATCAAACAAATCACCCATCAAATAAATTTCCAAGGCATCCTGCTTTATCTCGTCTAACCATTTAACAATAAGCTTTTCACGAATTAAACTTTCTTCATAGGATGGCATACCTAAATGAAAATCTGATGCAAAATATATTTTTTTGTTTAGGTTCAAGGTTTTTACGTAAAAAAATATGGAAATTAAAAAAAACTCTTACAAATATAATAATTTGATTTTTGAAATGATCGACGATCTAAAATAAAAAACTCCCTCATCCTCAAAAATTTTACACTTTTGGGTTGATAATCCTGTTACAAGTATACATTAGTAAATGATTGGTTTTTAAAACAAGAATAACGAATTCCCTAGTAAAACGAACTCTCTAATACCTTTTAAATAATATATTTATCAGTAAACCTTACATTATATACAGCCTCTAATTAAACCATTTACCAGGCTAACCAAAACTCCCCTACTTTTATAAATATACCATCACCGGTAAGCTTCCTCAAAAAAAATTATAATACCATTCGCACCTTTAATAGTATCTCCATTAAAAACAAATTGGACTATGGTTAAGAACACTGTAAATACAAGCTATTATTGCAATTATTTTATAATAAAGATGGTTTTTTCATTTAAATCTTATTTTTAATTTATGCTACATAGAAATTTGCACTCATTTTAAAATATTTTAAAAAAAATTAAGATGAATTTGCAAAATAAAAGAATAGTAGTAACTTTGTTTATAATATAAATTTAAAAAATCCACTTTTTAGACGAATATAAATATGAAAAACAAAATAACAATTCTTCTATCTTTTGCTTTTTTTACCATTTTTATGGTTTCTTGCAAGGTTCAAAAGGAGCGCTGTGCTGCTTATGGGAAAATTAATAAAATTGAAACCATAAAAAACATTGCAGATAAAACTCAAAAATCAATTTAAGACATTATTATTTAAAATATGAATTGGCTGCCACTTACTTCTGAAAATCAGCTTCAAGAAATTATTACAAATTCTATTAATTCTAAAGTAAAAGCCGTTCTTATTTTTAAACACAGCACTCGCTGCTCCATTAGCCTAATGGCGCTTAATCGCTTAGAAAGCAAATGGAAATTCCCTCAGGAGGACGTACCTGTATATTTTTTAGATTTACTTAAATTCCCTCTTATTTCTTCGAAAATTGTTGAATTATTTAATATTCAACATGAATCTCCTCAAATTTTATTAATAAAAAATGGACAAAGTATTTATAACGCCTCACATTCCGCTATTTTATTTTCTGAAATTGAAGCCGAATTAGCATAATATTTTTTATTCTTTTTTAGACCCGCTTAATTTATTCTCGAATATCATTAAAAAAAAATACAATATTTTCTATTACCATAATATATAACTATATTGCATTATAATAATTCAATATAATTCCCTCATGAAAAAACTGAATCAATTACTGTTAAACATTATTTTTATCTCATTTAGTTTTTATGAAGCGTTTGCACAAAATATTTTAAGAACCGAAAAATATGCCGCAAACGTAAAGGAAATCGATTATAATAATTTAATTAAAACCACTGCTAGATTTAAAATGCCTAGTGATATTAAATCAATTGATTTTCTCGAAAAGACAGTAATCCTTAAATTAAAATCCAAATTTCGTTTTATTTGCACCACCAATAGCATTAATAACGATTTATTTAATTTATTATACAAAAATATTGAAGGAAATAATTTGACAAAAAAATTCCCTCATGCAATAGCTCCAATTAGAACTTTCAACGAAAATGGAGAGCGTTTTGCCGACTTAACATTAATTTATGAATTTAATTATAATGCTTCTTTTTCGCTAGAAAAAATTATTAATAAATTATTGTCAATGCAATTATTTGAATACGTCGAACCTCACTATATTCAACAGTTGTGTTATACACCCAATGATCCTAACCTATCTACGCAATATGCTATTACTAATATTCAGGCGGAAGCTGCTTGGGGAGTAAATTCCACCACCGCTAGAGGCGATACCAACGTGGTAATAGGCATTACCGATACCGGTGTAGAACCTAATCATTCTGATTTAAAAAATAATATAAAACATAATTATAACGATATTATTGGCGGTGGCGATGCTGATAATGATGGCTATACCGACAATTTCTCAGGGTGGGACATGGGAGAAAATGATAACGACCCTTCATACAACGCAAACCCTCACGGAGTTCATGTTTCCGGCATTGCAGCTGCTTCTGTAGATAACGCTACTGGAATAGCAGGAATTGGTTTTAATTGCAAATTTATGCCTATAAAAATTAGTAATGCAAACGGAATTCTTACCCAATCCTATGAGGGTATTATTTACGCTGCCGATCATGGTTGTTCAATTATTAATTGTTCTTGGGGAAGTCCAAATGGAGGGGTGTTAGGACAAGATGTTATTGATTACGCAACTATTAATAAGAATGCCCTCGTTATTGGTGCTGCAGGAAATAATGGTTCGGATCTATTGTTTTATCCTGCCGCTTATAATTATGTTATTAGTGTAGCCAATACAAAAAGTGACGACAAACTTTCTACTACTTCAAATTACAACTATACTGTTGATGTATGCGCTCCTGGTGAAAGCATAAACTCTACCTACCCTACCAATAATTACTCTTCACAAACAGGAACATCTATGGCTGCTCCATGTGCAGCAGGGGCTGCCGGCATAATTAAATCATTTTACCCCTCCTATACGTCCTTACAAATTGGCGAACGTTTAAAAACAACTTGCGATAATATATATTCATTAATGAATTCAAGTTATTCAAACAAATTAGGGAATGGTCGTATTAATTTATTTAAAGCTTTAACGCAGGCAAATTTACCATCTGTAAAGATGACCCTATTTAATGCATCAGACTATAACGACGAAGCCTTCATTATTGGAGATACCTTGCGCATAAATGCTAATTACACAAATTACCTGGGAGCTACCTCCAATTTAACTGCTACATTATCATCCACTTCACCATATGTTAGTATTTTAGATGGAAATACCACATTAGGTGCCATCAATACCATGGGGATTGTTAATAATAATGCAGATCCTTATATTATAAAAATACTATCGAATGCTCCACTTAACCAACAGGTCTTATTTAAAATTACCTACGCTGATCCCGCAACATCCTATTTAGCTGCTGAATTTTTTACTGTTTCAGTAAATATTGATTACATAAATATTGCAATAAATGATGTTGCAACTTCTATTAGTAGTAACGGACGAATAGGATACAGCAGAGATGCGCAGGTTGGTGGCCTTGGATTTAATTATTTAAATAATGGTACCATTTTATACGAAGCTGGATTAATGGTTGGTGTAAATAGCAGTAAAGTGTCAGATGCTATCAGAGGCATATCTACCCCCGAAATGGATTTCCAAACTTCTATCAATGCTCACAACATACTGCCAGCAGTTTTTTCAGAATTAGATGTGGCAGCTACTTTTAAAGACAATCTATCATCCTCACCATTACCTATCAAAGTTAATAGCAAAGCATTTGCCTGGAGTACAATTGGTAACAGAAAATTTGTAATTGTTCAATACACAATTGTTAATGATGGCACTTCTATTTTAAATAATTTATATGCTGGTATTTTTGCTGATTGGGATATTAATTCTGTAACTTTTGCCTCCAACCGTGCATCTTTTGATGCTGCAAATAAAATGGGGTACGCCTATTACACCGGCGCAAATGGCACTTATGCAGGTATTAAACTCCTCACTAATACAGCGCCTGTTTTGAATTACGCTATTGATAATTTATCTGGTGGCGCTGGTGGCATTGACATAGTTGCAGGAGGTTTTGATACTGCTGAAAAATATCTGACACTCTCAACTAACAGACCTGATGCAGGAACAACTGGAGCCGGTGTTGATGTTATTCATATTGTGAGTACAGGCCCTTACACTATTGCTGCCGGAGATTCTATTAAAGTTGCATTCGCAATTATTGCTGGTGATGATTTATCCGACATTCAAACAAGTGCAGTAAATGCCCAATTAAAATATGATATGTTAGATACTAGCGTAGGTGTTTCAAATATATTATCGAATAAAATTTCAACAATGACTGTATTTCCAAATCCTTCTAAAAACAAATCAACAATTGACATTACCCTCTTAAAAGACGCTATGGTTGATTTAGTGATTTTTAATTTGTTGGGAGAAAAAATAAAAACAATTATTTCAAAAAATATGCAAATGGGACAGCATAATTTTACAGTTGATTTAACAGGCTTTTCAAATGGTTTATACTCTATTCAATTAATGGTAGATGGCAAAAAACAAGTGTTGAAATTAATTATTCAAAATTAATGTTCACTCAAAAAAATAGGACTAGCAAATTTTTGACAACGCAATAAAATTAAAAGTTAGACCACTTTAATAAAAGCAAAAAAAAACCAACCATTTATAGCAATTATTTTTGCGTATATTTGTAAAAAAATTAATAACAAAACAATATGTTAGATAGCATTTTAATTGGATTTTTAGGTATGGGGCCAACCGAAATAATCGTAATTTTGGTAATCGTTCTCTTGCTTTTTGGTGGTAAAAAAATCCCCGAACTCATGAAAGGTCTTGGTAAAGGAATAAAAGACTTTAAAGATGCCTCGAAAGCCACTGAGGAGGATAAAGCTAATACTTCTGCAACGGAAAAAAAAGACTAATTAATATTAGAACAAAAACTAATATAATATATCAAATATTAACGTTTCATATATCCAATAGTTTTAAACAGCGCTTGCTTTTATTAATTGTTTGCTAATTAAAACATTATGTTAATTAGTAAGGAATTAATACTCTAAATAGTTAAACATTGCTTTGGTTTTAACTTTAGAAGTTTTTGTTAATATTGTTTTGATAGAATAAAATACTTAATTTTATCAAAATAAAAAAATCTTGTTTAATGATAAAAGAAAAAACAATTGAAGTAAAAGTTCAAAAAACTTCTAATTCAAGAATAAAAGAACTTGATTTTGAAAACCTTTATTTTGGTAAAGTATTTTCGGACCACATGTTTACAGCTGATTATAAAAATAATCAATGGGGTGACGCTCAAATAATACCGTATGGGCCAATTCCAATGAGTCCTTCCACATCGGCACTGCATTACGGACAAGCTATTTTTGAAGGCATGAAAGCCTACAAGAACCTTAAGGGTGAAGTATCTCTTTTTCGGCCCCTGGCTAATCACAAACGAATAAATATTTCTGCCGAACGCATGTGTATGCCACCCATACCTGAAGAAATTTTTTTAGAAGGCCTCCGCAAATTAATTGAACTCGATAATAATTGGGTTCCTATGAATGAAGGTTCATCCCTTTATATTAGACCATTTATAATTGGTACGGATGAATTTATTGGTGTAAAACCTTCAGATACCTATCGTTTTTATATTATTACCTCCCCAAGTGGTTTGTATTATAACAGACCCGTAAAAGTTTTGGTAGAAACTAATTTTATTCGCGCTGTTGAAGGTGGGGTAGGATTTGTTAAAGCTTCTGGAAATTACGGACGATCATTATATCCCACTAAGCTTGCACAAAAAAAAGGATATGATCAAATAATTTGGACGGATGCTCAAAATCATCGTTATCTGGAAGAATCAGGAACAATGAATTTAATGTTTGTTATTGATGATGTTTTAATTACCACTCCTCTTGGTGATACTATTTTAGCTGGAATAACTCGCGATAGCGTATTAACTCTTGCTAGAGATTGGAAAATGAAAGTGCAGGAAAGAAAAATAAGTATTGATGAAGTAATTAATGCGAGCAAAAATGGCAGCCTGCATGAAGCTTTTGGTACTGGTACCGCCGCTACTATAGCACACATCGCACAAATAGGTTTTGAGAATATTAACTATGATTTACCTGAAATTCTACCCCATTCTTTTGCTAATAGGGTGGCAAAGGAATTAGAGAATATACGCAGAGGACGAGTAAAAGATATTCACAAATGGATGTATAAAATATTATAAGAAGTATTAAATCATATTTAGCCACTTATAATTTTTGGCATTTTTATTGTTAACATAAATTTCATAAAACACTTTTAATTCAATTTTAACATTTACAAGTATGAAAAAAAATAAATTTTTTCTTGGAATCATTGCTTTTTTAGCAATTATATGCATTAACAGCTGTAAAAAAATTGAAGAAGAACCTCCAACCAAAGTATTAATGCAAGGTACATGGGAACTTACTGCAGCAGAAAATGCTTCTGGCCAAAATATTTTAAACACCGTTGCTTTTCCTGTTACTGCTATTCAATTAACGGACGATAACGGTATGCTGGGTAGCCAAGGTCCTCTATTTACTTATACTGTATATGGTGGCAGCCAATGGGTAACTGCATCAGCAAAAATAAAACAAGCTTTTGATTACGCAAATTTCAGATTCAATACCGGTGAGTTTTTTGTAGAGGCAGGTAATCCTACCCGTTTTACTGTAGAGGCTAAACTTCAAGCTACTGCGCTTGCTGGCGGATTGACAGATGTTTTAACGATTTTAGGTGTAGGACAAGGCTGGTTGCAACAAGTTATTTATCACAAATTTATAGATGTAAAAGTGACTATTCCAAAAGTTGATAATACTGAAGAAAGAAATACAATGATTTGGGAGTTTGATAACCAAACTACTGCCGCATATAATTACAAAGATGGACAAGGTAATATCATTTTATGGGGCGGGTGGCCAGTAAATAACTTTTCGAAAGGGAAATACACATTTACTAAACGTATAACAGGTCTTAACGATATTATAACCGCACATTTATAGGGGAATAAAAACATCAATGGCGCAAAGCATTTTTTTTGTGAAAACATCTTGTAGGAAAACACTTTTGCCCTATATTGAAATCCTGTGATGAACAGCATCCGCCATTGGCAAATTGCACCTTAGATAGCTGCGTATATTACCTTAATAATATTTCATTAATTACTTCTCGCCCTGCAGCATCATTTAGCATCCCTACAATTTTAGTCTTTGAAAAAGATAATTCTTTTCTAAGTGCCGCTGAATCTAATGTAACTATAAGTTGTTGGTGCTTTATGTAAATATCTGTAGTATGTTTTGCAATTAAATTGCCCATTATACTTTCCCATGATCCTATTAATTTTCTTTCTGCAAGGCGATCATCAAGCTTGTATGTTTTAAGCAATTTTTCAATAACTTCTTTAATGCTATTTTCATTGTGTTTATTCATTATTAAAGTTTTAATTTAAAGTTTTAATTAATTCAATTAAATAGTAATTGGCAATTGTAACATTTTTGTTTCTGAGGCATTTCCATTACTTATCATAAATACCTTGAAATCAACACCAGCTGTTTTAAATAAATCAGGCAAGCGAGTTAAATGTGTGTCAGTTATAAATAATTGCCCGAAATTATCACTACGAACTAATTCCATTAATTGTTTTACACGTAAATCATCCAATTTATCATAAATATCATCTAGTAAAAGTATTGGCGTAATTTGTTTTAT
Source organism: Chitinophaga pinensis (assembly GCA_945865315.1). GTDB lineage: Bacteria > Bacteroidota > Bacteroidia > 2-12-FULL-35-15 > 2-12-FULL-35-15 > 2-12-FULL-35-15. Next base: position 16,871 of record CAMBDK010000025.1, read on the forward strand.
ATTTTTCATAAAATCAAATTGCGCTAACTTTAAAGCTATTAAAAAAGATTTTTGTTGACCCTGCGACCCATATTTTTTAAGAGGATATTCATTAATTGTAAATTCCAAGTCATCTTTATGGGAGCCTTGTGTGGTATATTCAAAATTCCTATCGCGAGGAAGTGTCTTTTTTAATAAATCTTCGAATGAATGTTCATTCAAAGGGGATAAATATTTGATACCTACCTGCTCACACCCTCCTGAAATTAAAGTATAATATTTCTGAAAGATGGAAACAAAACTATTAATAAATTTTTTCCTAGTTTCATAAATTTTTTCACCATATTCAATAAGTTTTATATCCCAAATTTCGAGTGCATTCATTTCAAAACTTCGGCTATTACCAAATTGTTTGAGCAATGCATTGCGCTGTGAGAGAACTTTATTATAGCTCATTAAACTCTCCAAATATTCCCTATCAAATTGAACAATAACACTGTCTATAAACCGTCTGCGACTTTCGCTACCCTCTGTAATAAGTTCAGAATCCGCTGGCGAAATCATTACTAATGGGAACAAACCAATATGGTCTGCAAGTCGACTATATTCTTTTTTATTTCTTTTAAATAGTTTTTTTTGATTTCGTTTTAACCCACAGTAAATTTCTTCGTCCTTCTCCTGTAAATGATAAGAACCTTGTATTAAAAAAAATGGTGCTTCATGCAATATGTTTTGACTATCGTTAGGATTAAAAAAACTTTTACAAAACGACAGGTAATAAATGGCGTCTAACACATTGGTTTTCCCTTGACCATTATTTCCAGTAATACAATTAATATGATTACTAAATTCTAATTCGGTCTCCGCATAATTCTTAAAATTAAGTACCGATAGTTTCTTAAGATACATTATAATACAGTTAATCTTATTTATCCCTTTATTTATAGCACAAAAGGAAACTTGCAAAAATTGTGTTTTGGGAATAACTTATAAAAAAATATCGTTTTTTTATAAGTTTTTATATTATTTCGAATATTTAAAAAATTATTTTACCAAAGTAACTTTACCAATAAAATTATGCTCTTTATATAGAATATCCGTTAAAGTTACCTTCCAAATATAAGTATCCATGATTGCTACATCCTTCCCATTATTTACTTTTCCATTCCAGCCCTTATTTAATTCATCCCCATGAAAAACGATATCGCCCCATCTATCAAATATCCATAAATTATATTTACTAATTCCTACTCCAGAACCAAAGAAATAATCATTTACACCTCCTCCATCACTGGGTGAAAATGCGTTAGGGATAAAAAAGGTAAATGCCTGTTTAAAAATAATTTCATGTACAACAGTATCATAACAACCATTATTATTACGAACAATTAGTTTCACCAAATAATTTACAGTGCTGTCAACCGAATAATTATGCTCAGGGTTAGATATTATTGGTGATAAAGAATCTCCATCTCCAAAATTCCAGTTCCAATAATTTACATCGGGCGTCGACAGATTGTTAAAAAATATTGTTGGTTCAAGAATAGAAGCTGGATTAGGGTTAAAGCTAAAATCCGCTGTAGGCAAGTTGAACACTTCCACTAATTGGCTTTTAGTTAAGGATGTTACGCAGCCATTATTGGTGGTAGCGGTTAGTTTAATATCATAAAACCCCGTTTCTTGAAAGCAATTTGATGAATTTTCTAATGCAGAACCAGCTCCTCCATCTCCAAAATCCCAGCTCCAAGCTACAATTGTTCCATTATTTCCTATTGTTGTTAAATTATTGAAGTTTGTACAAAACCCCGGACAGCCAGTTGTTGTATCTGCTGAAAAATCAATTTCCGGACTAACATAAAAATGAAAAATAACATTTGATGATGAAAATGTACAAGGGCCTACAGGATTATTTGAAGTTAATGTTAAAATTACTGAATCAGCCAATATTTCCGCAGCACTTGGCATATATTCAGCATTTAAAGTAGTATTGTTAGGAAGAAAAACTCCAGTACCTCCACTCCATGTCCCGCTGTTGGCGGATCCGCCAACAGTACCCTGAAGTGTAATGATTTCCCCTGCACAATAATATTGGCCAGAACCGGCATTGGCTGTTGCCATTTGATTTATAGTAATAATTAATTGGTCACTCACTTCTGCACAATTTCCAGCTGCATTCGTTGGGGTGTAGGTTAATACTGCTGTTCCGGCAATTGCTTCAGCTAAACTTGGTGTATATACAGCTGTAGGATTAGTATTATCTGGAAAAAAAGTCCCTCCACCTCCAGTCCAAATTGCACTATCTGCTGAACCTCCAACAAATCCTTGCAATGTTACAGTATTATTATTGCATATGGTTACGTCGGCACCTGCCATAATAATAGCTTGAGGTGCTATAGTGATGGACATTTGATCATTTCCTTCTAGACATGCTCCATTTGAGTTATTACTAGTAAGTGTTAAAATAACACTACCATTATCAATCTCTAAAACGCTTGGGGTATAAATACAGTTTAAAGTGGTATCATTTGGACTAAATACGCCTGACCCTCCGGTCCAAATACCTGATGAATTAAGCCCTCCAACTATTCCCATCAAGGTAGCACTGCCTCCGCAAATAATTTTATCAGGCCCTGCATCCACTAATGTAGTTGAGTTGACATTAACTACTACCGTATCAAAAGAAACGCAGCCAGAATTTGTAGCTGTTAGTATGTAATTTGTTATTTGGGGTGCTAACCCAGTATTAATTAATGTGATGGATGGATTTGAAATCGTTGAATCGCTTAATCCACTGGCTGGTATCCAGCCATAGGAAGTTCCCGGAACATTTAAAACACCTATCAATCCTGTTTCACCGGAACAAATTGTTATATCAGGCCCTGCATTCAAAACAGGTAAATCAGAAATTAAAATTTCAACAGTATCCTGAGCTGCGCAAGCTCCTGGCTGATAAATTAATAAAACAGTTTCTATGGATTCCGCTGTGCCATCTACAATTGGGACTATTGGTAAGGTTACGCAAGCCTGACCAACTGGAATTGTAATTGTTGTAGCGGTTGTATTAAAATCTATGCCACTTATTGCAGTACCTGCATACATATATGAAACCGTAGCTGCAGCTGAAGTGGAACCAGCCCTACAAAATTCAACAGCCCCATCCTGACATCCTTCTGATGCATTTGGAACAATTGCACTTGCTGAAATTGATTGACATTGAACACTTCCCGCTTCTAAAAATACACCTGAATCATAATAACAATCACCTGCATCTGCAACAACAATTTTTAAGTGATAGGATTGACAAGATTGAACAAAAACGGAAGCAGTAATAACTGTTGTATAACCATCATATTCAATGCTTGTACCCGTATTAGTATTAAAAAACTGTGCATTGTTAGTGCTGTTAACATTATCAATAGATACGTTCATGCCATTTGGCAACAATGCAATATTTGATTGCCCTATAATACCAGGGCCACTTATAAAAAATGCAAAAGGATCATTCACATTAGCATTTACAAATTCAGGATATTCCTCTGAACCAAAAATAAAATTAAAACGTAGGGTATCACATATAGGAATTATGTCAAATTCCAAAACACAAGCATCGTATGTAGTTGCACTTATTAATGAATTTAATTGTACATCACCAGAAGTATTATTACAATTGCCTGCACTAGTATTGTTATTGTTGGGAGAAACTATTGAAGTACTTCCTGTAGTAAGAATTATACCATTTGAAATCCCCAAATTAGAGCTTCCATTAAATGAAGCAATACCATTAGGATCACAATTTATTATAGCATTACTAACATTAATTCCTGGCCCTGCAAGCAGTTCCGCTAACTGTTGTGCAGTCATTCCATTATTAAATGTTAACTGTGCATTGGAGGTATTGCTTCCTAAAAAAAGATAAACTAAAGCAAAATATAATAAATTTAATACTTTGTATTTTATTATTTGAGTTTTGTAAAATAAAACCATTTTATTTTTTATTAAATAAAAAACCCAAATTTAGTCATTTTTTTGATTTATAACCCAACAAAAATACTGTTCCAAATAATTATATTTTTTATTATACACAGCAAGGGATTGCAGCTTTTTTTTTAACTTTAACCTAAGGTAGTTTTTTAGCTGAGAATTTACAATTAAGTGAAAAGGGAGAAGCTATGATATATTTTATTTATTAATCAAATATTAATTCAAAGAATTTTAATATCAATGGTTCGGCACTTTTTTAGCAGTCGGGGCTAAAGCCATCTAATATCAGTCATTTTATTAACCCCAGCCTTAAGGCTGAGGTTACAATAAAACCCAACGAATTTGGGAACTTTAGTCACTACTTGAAAAAACTACAGAACCATTGTAATATGAAATTTTGTTTTTTTTCAATTACTGAAATATGCTTTTCTTATCTTTTCTTATCTTATTAAGGATACTACCCCTATATAACTATGACTTTTATCATAGACATCAACAAGGTTTACTTTCCAAATATAAACATCTATTTGGGCCTCAAATTGGCCATTATTTGCTTTTCCATCCCAAGCAACACCTAACTCCTTACTAGAAAAAATAATATCCCCCCAACGGTCAAAAACCCATAACTCATATTTTTCGATTCCTACACCAGAGCCAAAAAACGTATCATTTATTTTATCATTATTAGGACTAAAAGCATTAGGAATAAAAAAGGTGAATTCCGGTCCGATTAATATTTCGTGTGAAACAGTATCGTAACAACCCTCCGCATTATGTACAATTAATGTAACCATATATTTGTTTGAAACGGGACTTGCGTAATCATGAGTAGGGCTGGCTATATTGGGGGCTAATGTAGTATTATCACCGAAATCCCAAAACCAATAATTTACATCAGAAGAGGATTGATTATTAAAAGTGATATTGGGGTTTAATACTGTTGTTGGATTTGGTGTAGGATCAAATTCCGCAACAGGAACTTTATATACATTTACAAAATGACTTTTTGTTAAACTATCGGAACATTGATTACTGGAGGTTACTATAAGTTGAACATCATAAAAGTCTGATTCAGTATAACAATGTGACGGGTTTAAAATATTTGAAACTTCACTATTATCTCCAAAATCCCAAACCCAACTTAAAATAGAATTTTGTCCACCAATAGTACTTAAAAAACTGAAGGTATTACATAGAATAGGGCAACCAGCAGGATTATCTACAGAGAAATCAACTACTGGAAGTTCATAAAAATAAATAATAGTATTAGATGAAGAAAATGAACATGGACCAACAGGATCATTTGTAGTTAGTGTTAAAAAAACTGAATCAGCAGCATATTCTTGAATACTTGGAGTATAAACAGCATTTAATGTATTGCTATTGGGCGAAAAAGTGCCACTGCCTCCGCTCCATATACCGCTAGTAGCATTGCCAGCTATTGTTCCGGCAAGCACTGCACTTGCCCCCGAACATACATACTGTATTGATCCTGCATTTACAGAAGATACGGCATCCACCATCACATTAACCGAATCAGATGATTCACAACCAGTTGCTGCTTCTAATACAGTTACTGTATAACTACTTGTGATTGTTAAATTAGGTCCTAAGTTGGAAAGGGATAGCGTAGGATTTGAAATATTTGAACCGCTTATAAAACCAGTATTTGGAATCCAGGAGTATGTGCATCCTATTAAAGCAGCTGATCCTATTGTACCTGTTCCAAAAGAACAAATATTTAAATCGGGTCCAGCATTTGCAATGGGGTTTGAATTTACAATAATTACTTCAGATGCGAAACCAGAGCAAGAGCCTGGTGTAGTATAAGTAACTGTATCGTTACCAATCGTTGATACAGATGGAGTAAAAACACCTAAATTAGCGTCTGTAATACCTATGCCAGTCCAAATTCCTCCAGGAATATTAGCTGTTAAATTTACGGGGCCATCATTGGGGCAAAATGGGCCTGCAAGAGTTAATACAGGGACTATTCCTGCATTTACAGTTACATTGATTGTGGTATCATCAACACAAAGCCCCCAAGCAACGGTCAATTTCACAGGATAGGAGCCTGCAGTTGAAAATACATTTGCTGGATTTGCTGTTGTATCATCCACAATACCATCGTTATTAAAATCCCATAAATATCCAGAAATTAATCCAGCAGGTGAAGAGGTATTATTAAATTGGGTAGGAGAGCCTGCACATACTGTCATATTTGTAAATGCAGAGATAGGAGCACTTGGGTTAGTTCCAATATTCACAGTTAAAGTAGTGTTGCAGGCGGAACCACCTGCCGAAGAAATTACAACCTGATAAGTTCCCCCTGAGTCAACAAGTGCACTTTGATTGGTTGTGTCACCTACTATTCCAACACTGCCTCCGGCGCTATTGCTCCAAATATAGCTTGCACCCCCGGCAGGAGCAGTTAGTGTAACCATATTATTTCCACAAATATTAGGTGATGATGAAATAATTCCCAGTGGTTCACAAGAACAATCCACATAGGCATAACCAAAATGCCCTCCAGGTTTACAGTCGGATGTAGTAAATTCTAATGTTACACATTGCCCTATATATGCTTGCAAAGGGACAAAAATTGCAGTCCATGGACGATACCAAATATTGCTTGATGGCGATGTTTGTATAAAATTTGTTGTAAAATCTAATTGGGATGCATCTGCAACAACTTCATAATCACCGCAGCTTAAGAGATTACCTGCTTGATCACGCAATTTTGTTCTAAAATAAGGGCGCTTAGTGAAGCCATTTACTGTATCGTGGGTATTATCATTAGGGTCTTCTAGCACTACTGCATATCGATAAGTAAAATTCGCGTTTGTTGCTGAAACAGTAAATGAGATACTTGTACGAGCAGCTCCCCAAGACATGCCGCTCCAAGCAGTTAAATCACCAATTTGTAAGGCGTTATTCCCCCCGCCTGGAGGAACCAATGGTAAAATATTACCTCCAACCGTTGGGTCGAAGCCCCCAGCATTTACTAAGGTAAAAGGATTTGCATTGCCGAAAAATCCGGGAGGAGGGGGGTTAAAACCGGGGGTAAGGTTAGCAGGATTGGCTGCCGTTTCAGGGTCACCTGCCCAATAGTCCCAAAATCCGGATCCCGATTCAAAACCAGAGTTTGTACAAGGGGAACCACAATTTTGAGGTATTGGGAATGGATTGGCTGGGCCTTTTTTATTTTGATTGATCGTAATTTCTTGTTTCTTCTTCAAAAATTCATCAAAACACTTCTTGTAGCTTGGTTGTAATCCAGCTAAATAAGTTCTCACATTTTCTTCATTTTTAATACTCCCAACACCCACTCTATAGGCTAAGTCCTGAAAATCCTTTTTCCAAACCGGACTTAAGTAACTTTTAAAAAGATCCATGTCAGACATGTTTCCGTCAGAAATAATTACAACATAATTAAAGAAACTTTGAACATCAACATTTTCGAGCAAAATGGCTGTTTTATTTAAATAAGCTATCCATACATTATTTACAATACCATAAGGATTGTTGGCAACCTTAATTTCAGCATGTTGCGTTTGAGCATTGAATTTAAATGCAATGAAAACTAAAAATGCAGCAAGTAGAACTTTTGATTTCGAGATATTTAATAACGTAAACATAATTTAATAGAAATAATAAAAGATATAATTAGCTTTGGAATGCTCAAAAACCAAAACTCCCAATACCAAAGATAGTTTAAATCCTAATAAAAAAGTAAAATTTGGCATTTTTCAGTAATAAATTACCACCAAAATATATTGTTAAAGGTTTACAATAACAATGTAACTTTTCCAATATAATGATGCTTCCTATTGAACACATCTATGAGCTCCACTTTCCAGATATACACATCTGTCTGTGCGATATTTTCACCATAATTTGCCTTTCCATCCCATTTATCATTTAATTCATTACCATAAAATATAAGATTTCCCCAACGATCCAATATCCATAGCTTATAAACAACAATGCCAATACCTGAACCGAAAAAATAGTCGTTGACCCCATCGGCATTTGGAGTAAATGCTGTTGGAATATAAAATACGAAATCGGGGCCAATGATAATGGTTTGAAAAGCAGTATCAAAGCATCCATATTGTGTTGAGGTAATCAGTTTAATGGTATAAGTCCCAGTATCTACTGAAGGATACATGTGAGGTGCTGGATTGTGAAGCATTGAAGTCAAAGAGTCTCCCAAATCCCAATTCCAAAAATCAGTTCCTTTAGAGGCATCGATATAAGTTATAACTGGATCAATTACGGTAGTTTGCTGAGGGTCGGTTGTGAAATTTGCAACAGGGTTTGGATAAACGGTGATGTAATTGTTTTTAGAACCTGTTGTAACACACCCGCTATCAGAAGTTACAGTTAATGTCTGGCTGAAATAATTGGGTGCAAAAACAGAGTCATTGGTGTAACAATGATCAAAACCAGACGAATGAATTGTTGGACTTCCATCACCAACAGTCCATGTCCATTGGGCAATATTAGTATGAGTAATTGTGGACAAATCAGTGAAAGAAATGCAAAGGGGCTCACATCCAACCGTATCATTTGCCATAAATTTCACAACAGGGTTAGGGTTTATTGTTAACTCCTTACTAATAGAATCTATACAACCAAAATTAGAAATTGCTGTGAGCTGTATATTATAGGTATCAGCCGAATCGTATAAATGTGAGTTATTCTGATTTATATTTACTGGGCTTCCATCATCGAAATTCCAATTCCAGAATTCGATATAATCAGGCACAGAAATGGTTGTAAGATCATAAAAGCTAACACTTGTCCCATCACAAATGCCTGATGGGAAAGGATTAGTATAAAAATTAACAGTAGGAAGGGGGTGAACCAGGATAGTTTTTGTTATTGTATCCTTACATCCATTGCCAGTAGTTGCAATTAAACTTGTATTAAATTCCCCAAAACTTGGAAAAATATGGGTTGGATATTGATCGGAATTCAGAGCAGAGCTATCTCCAAAATCCCATGACCAGGCTGTGAAAGTCTGATTTAAAACTGTTGATGAGTCAGTAAAACTGCTGGCTAGATGCAGGCAGGCCGAATCTGCAAAAAATTGTGCATGAGGCAGGGTAACACTTACAAGCACATCGGCAGTATCAATACAACCATTAATATCTGTTACAACTACATTATATGTTTTTTCGGCTGTATCATTTGCGTTAAAAGGATTAGCCGTTGAAAACAATGTGCTGAAATCCTGGTTATACCATTGATAATTTACCCCTCCTGTTCCAGTCACTGGCAAGGTCTTGTATTTACATTTTGTAAAGTCCGCTCCAGCTGAAGCAAATGGTGGAGGAGCCACAACAATTGTTTTAACTAATGTTTGAAGCACACCTCCACAGGTAATTGATAATGTAATATGGAAAGTGCCTGCAGTGGTAAAATGATAAAAGGTAGTATCTGAATTGGATGAGACAGCAGGAATAACCTGATTTGTTATCGTATCTGCTATTGAAATTGTTTGTGGAGAACAACGGATTTCTTTACTATAAACAGAAACTGTTTGGTTTAAACAGATCTTATTTGAACTTAATTCCAGCAAAGGGTTACAATTATAACACACATTTGTTCCTACTCCAACATCTATTACAACTACTTTTTCAGCTTCAGGAAAAGTATATTCAAAATATGTTCCTGTAGTAAATGTTGGTACAATATTATTGGCAACGATAGCATGTTGGCTGGAAACAGGACCTATAATTGGAAGATATGCACAGCCTGGAAGATTGCCTGAAGAGTCTGTTTTAACAAAAAGTGCTTCATAATTAGAAGGGGGGAACAATGTTTCTCCTGAAAAAACTAATCCTTTATCTACATCCTCATTTATGCCCCAAGCCTTTGTATAATTATTAAATAAAAGGTTTCTTGACCATACCGGGCTTAAGTTTCCTGAGAATTTATTTAGTAAGGCAAATACATTCCCATTGTTTTCATCAGTAAATCCGACTTGAACAATATTGCCATCGGCCAGTTCGGTAACACCTCTTGCCCTATCGTCATTTCCATTTTTATCAACAGTAACGCAATTCAAAACATTACCACTTGCATCAGCTGTTATTAATGCACAGTCATAGTTCGAGCCTGTTTTTGTAGTGCCGGATAATATAAATCCTCCATTTTGTGTAATTTTTCCTGAAACATCCCAATCCAAACCGTCATAAGGACCGATATCGTATTCTTTACTCCAGACAATAGCTCCAGCGGGAGAAAAACGCATTGCAAAAAAATTATTATTCGCTCCGTTTCCATAGGAGCCCAAAAGCAGGATGTCACCATTGCTAAATACTTCTATATAATTTGCGTAAGAATACAAACCCGCTAAAGAAGGAAAGGCGGTTTCCCAAATAACAGAACCATCTGTTTTACTAAGCTTTGCGATATAAGGTTTTTTAGGTTCTGAATCCACAATGCCACAAACTACATAACCGTCAGTAGCCTCAGCTATACAGGTACCCTGAGCTTCTCCTCCCGGTTTGCGATAAATATTTATCCAATCCAAGGTTCCTGCATTCATATCTATCTGTGCGGCATAAAGGCTTAAACTATCTGCTGTTTGAGCAAGATTGGCACGCTGGATTGCACCTGTTACAATGAACTTACCATTAGCAGTTTGCCTGATGTATCTGGCACCAGCACTGCGCACCCTTTGTCCGGCAGGAACAAGTTCGAATTTTATTCTTTCGCTAATGTCACCACACTTATCAAATTTAGTAGCATAAAAATAACAATAGACATTTGCTTGAATTACAAATTCTTTATCCTGCCCTACCATAACGTAGCCGCTATCAGCTGTTGGAGCAAGCGCTAAGCCAAAGTTAAGTGCATTTACCTGGGCCGTTTTTAAATACGTTAATGGCTGAGCAAGGGCAGAGTGAAATAAAAAACCTATCCCAATAATAATAAAAAAGCAGAAAATCCTTTTATCAAATCTACCTTTTTGCATAATTAAAGATATTGTCATTGGATTTCTTTTTTTAGTTATTCCGGATTTGATTGAATTCAAAAATGCTAATTTTTTTATTTTTACTTTATTTGTTTGCACTAGCTTTTTTGTATACCTCATTTTCATCAATCGTAATAGATTGAATAATATGATATGGAAATTCCGACTCTTTTACAAATATCTTGATTATACTATCTTTATTACAAAGGAGGGGGTTTGATGTTTGAAATACTGCTGAATTATTATCGGAGGCTACCTGCCAGTTGCTGAGTTCAGTATTGCGTTGAATAAACGTGCGTTTTATCTTCATATTCAGATTAGGGCACATTAGGGCATTTATAGCAATTTCAACCTTAATTTTATGTGCTATAAGTTCCTGTGAATAAATATTTACGGAACCACATAAACAAATAAATAGTATTATATTTCTCATAAACAGATCCATTTGATTTGCATTACTAATCCTAAGCAGATGCATAAAGATAACAAAAAGGTTGCGACTAGCCTTTGTTTTTTTAAGATAATAAATATTCCCGGGAGGGATGCAGCTATTGCTCTTAGCTTATTTTACTATAGTTACAATCCCATAATAACTATGTTTCTTGCGGAATACATCAATAAGTTCAACTTTCCAAAGATAAACATCATTTTTAGTTTCCGGAATACTCTCCCCTATTTTACCATCCCATTTCTGGTTAAGTTCATGAACATGAAATATTAATTCTCCCCACCTATCAAATATTTGAAGATCATATTTTATTATTCCAATGCCAGAGCCAAAAAAATAATCATTCAGCTCATCTCCATTGGGACTAAATGAATTTGGTATAAAAAAAGTAAAAGCAGAACCAATAATTATTTCATGCATTATCGTATCGTAACAACCATCTGTATTTTTAACAATTAATTTAGTAATGTAAGTACCTGGTATGTCATTAGGAAATACGTGAATAGGATTTGAACTATTTGTCAATATAGAGCTGCTATCGCCAAAACTCCAAGTCCAAAAATTTACATCAGTAGAAGAATTGTCATTAAAGCTTATGGCAGGATCTAAGAAAGAAGCCGGATTAGGCGAGTGGCTATATTCTGCAACAGGCAAATTAAAAACATGAACAAAGGCTGTTTTAGTTAAGGTAGACTGACAAGCGTTATTTGAAATGGCTGTAAGTGTAATGTCATAATAATTTGGTAGCTCAAAACAATACGATGGATTTTGTAAATCAGAAACCGACCCATTATCCCCAAAACTCCAAAACCAACTATCTATTGTACCGCCAATTATTGTAGTTAAATTGGTGAAATTTGAGCACAAAATTGGGCACCCCTCCGGATTGTCAATTGTAAAATCTATAGCAGGTAATTCATAAAAATGATGTGTTACAGTTGCTGAAGAAAATATACAGGGACCTGCAGGATCATTTGAAGTTAATGTTAAAGTTACTGAATCTGCAGCAAATTCAGCAGCAGTAGGGGTATACAAGGCATTTAAAGTATTATTATTTGGAGAATAGGTGCCATTGCCTCCACTCCAACTGCCATTATTATTATTGCCACCAATTATACCGGCAAGTGTAATGTTATCCCCAGCACATACATATTGGCTCACACCTGCATTTGCAGTTGGTGCTTGATTAATTGTAATTATTACAGTATCGTTTCCATCCGGACAAGATCCTGTATTGTTAGCGGTATAAATTAAAGTTACTGAACCCGCATTTATTTCAGAAAGACTTGGATTATAAATTGCTGTTGGACTTGCAGCATTAGGATTAACAGAACCTGTTCCACCAGACCATACGCCGCTTGCAGCACCAATTATACTAGCTGCCATAGTTACAGTATTTCCACCGCAGATAGTTTGATCGGGGCCTGCATTAACAGTAACTGCAGAAATAATAGTAATTAAAATGTCGTCACTAACAGAATTGCAAATGCTAGAGGGATCGTTACTTGATAAAGTTAATATAACACTCCCTGCAGCAATTTCGCTGCTACTAAGCATATAAATACAATTTAATGTGGTATTATTCGGACTAAAAGTACCTGCTCCACCCGACCAAACTCCTTGTATAGCTGTTCCTCCTATTGTTCCTAATAATGTTATTATTTCACTACACGAATTTTGATCTGGCCCTGCATTGGCAATAGGGCTATCAACAATCAAAACAAAAACACTATCTAAATGTGAACAGCCGGTAATAGAATCCTTAACATAATACCAGCCTGTTTGATTTAAAGCTGCATTACTAAAAGTAGGATTTTGGATGGTAGATTGGAATCCATTGGGTCCTATCCATAGGTAAGTTGCATTTGTAACGGTGGATGCGGTAAGAGAAATTGAGCCCCCTGCACAAACGGTGTCGCCAATAGCACTAAATGAGCAAGGAAGACCAGTGCAGGGTGGTGGAGTAACATTTACTGTAACGGGAGAAGAAAGGGTTATGGGCCCATTGCAGGTATTATTCTCTAATGTTGCTGTATAGGTAGTTGTAGTGGTAGGACAAACACTTATAGTTGGGGTAGTACCAATAGCAACATTTCCAGGGGCATACCAAGTAAAAGTATATTGAGGGGCACCAGTTGGTGTAAAACGCTGCCCATCGTTTGTTGCAGACCATTGGGTGGGATAATTTCTGCCAGGGACAACTACAGCCTGAGTTCCAGTAGCATTCTGAATTCCTTCAATAGCAGCACCGCCATTCCAGCCTGTACACAGGGGTTTGTCCTTAATATAAATTTCGATGTTGTTAGTTGTTTCATACAAAACTATTTGGGAAGTTGCCAATTGAGAATTACATGAAAAAGAGTACATCGAAACATCTGTCCAGGAAACAACAAATGCTCTGCATGGAGCAGTACCCTCCACTTTCCAGTTGATTATAGGGGTACTGGAAGAATTCACAGATGGATCTATATCATGCCAAGGCCCCATTATACAGTTATTAAGATCTGCTGGTGTTGCAGAAGGAATAGGTGCAAGGATAGACCAAGTGTTGTTGTTGCTAGCATTCGCTAAGTCAAATGATAGTAAAACGTTGGAACCTATAACACACTGGGTATAGGTAGAACCATAAAACTCAAAACAGAAAGGAATATTAATTACATTCGACCATGTATCGTCAATTCCAAGCAAAACTGTTGTACCGGTATTGAATGAAAATGGGGTATAAGGAACAGAACTTACACTATAGGAAGTTGTAGCCTTTGTTCCCTGCAATGTTGCACTAATGGAAGTACAGCCCGAGCACAAACTGGCATTGGGCCCAACTGTTAAATTA
>CAMBDK010000026.1 GCA_945865315.1 Chitinophaga pinensis
CAACCACTGCAGCTGCAGGTCCCGACCAAGCTATATGTGCCACTGCTGCTACCCTTGCCGGTAATGTTCCGTTATTAGGAACAGGTTTGTGGACATTAATTTCCGGCGCAGGAAACATTACTGTGGCTACTTCAGCAACATCTGGATTAACCGCTCTTGGAGTAGGTGCCAACAGCTTCAGTTGGACCATTTCCAATGGTGCTTGTCCCCCTTCTTCGGATACGGTAATTATAACAGTTTTAGCTCCAACAACCCCTGCAGCGGCCGGTCCTGACCAAGTTATATGTGTTACTACGGCTACCCTTGCCGGTAATGTTCCGTTAGTAGGAACAGGGTTGTGGACATTGATTTCGGGCACAGGAAACATTACTATGCCTACTTTAGCAACATCAGGATTAACCGCTCTTGTTTTAGGTGCAAACAGATTTAGTTGGACAATTTCCAATGCGCCTTGCCCCTCTTCCTCAGATACGGTAACTATAACAGTTTCCGCTCCACCAACCCCTGCCGCTGCAGGTCCCAACCAAGCTATATGTGCCACTACTGCTACCCTTGCTGGTAATGTCCCGTTAATAGGAACAGGTTTATGGACATTAATTTCCGGCGCAGGAAACATTACTACGGCTACTTCAGCAACATCAGGATTAACGGCTCTTGGAGTAGGTGCCAACAGCTTCAGTTGGACCATTTCCAATGGTGCCTGTCCCCCTTCTTCGGATACGGTAATTATAACAGTTTTAGCTCCAACAACCCCTGCAGCAGCCGGTCCTGACCAAGTTATATGTGTCACTACGGCTACCCTTGCCGGTAATGTTCCGATAGTAGGAACAGGTTTGTGGACATTGATTTCCGGCACAGGAAACATTACTATGCCTACTTTAGCAACATCAGGATTAACCGCTCTGGTTATAGGTGCCAACAGATTCAGTTGGACAATTTCCAATGCGCCTTGCCCCTCTTCCTCAGATACGGTAACTATAACAGTTTCCACTCCACCAACCACTGCAGCTGCAGGTCCCGACCAAGCTATATGTGCCACTGCTGCTACCCTTGCCGGTAATGTTCCGTTATTAGGAACAGGTTTGTGGACATTAATTTCCGGCGCAGGAAACATAACTGCAGCTACTTCAGCAACATCAGGCTTAACGGCTCTTGGAGTAGGTTCCAACAGCTTCAGTTGGACAATTTCTAATGGTGCTTGTCCCCCTTCTTCGGATACGGTAATTATAACAGTTTCTGCTCCAACAACCCCTGCAGCAGCCGGTCCTGACCAAGTTATATGTGTCACTACTGCTACCCTTGCCGGCAATGTTCCGTTAGTAGGAACAGGTTTGTGGACATTGATTTCCGGTGCAGGAAACATTACTATGCCTACTTCAGCAACATCAGGATTAACCGCTCTGGGAGTAGGAGCCAACAGATTCAGTTGGACAATTTCCAATGCGCCTTGCCCCTCTTCCTCAGATACGGTAATTATAACAGTTTCCGCTCCACCAACCCCTGCCGCTGCAGGTCCCGACCAAGCTATATGTGGCACTGCTACTACCCTTGCTGGTAATGTTCCGTTAGTAGGGACAGGTTTGTGGACATTAATTTCCGGCGCAGGAAACATAACTGCGGCTACTTCAGCAACATCAGGATTAACGGCTCTTGGAGTAGGTGCCAACAGCTTCAGTTGGACCATTTCCAATGGTGCTTGTCCCCCTTCTTCGGATACGGTAATTATAACAGTTTCCGCTGTACCACCAACTGCTGCAGCTGGTCCCGACCAAGTTATATGTGTCACTGCTGCCACCCTTGCTGGCAATATCCCTGCACCGGGTACCGGTTTATGGACATTAATTTCCGGAACCGGAATCATTACTACGCCTACCTCCGCAACATCAGGATTAACCGCTCTCGGATTAGGTGCTAACAGATTCAGTTGGACAATTTCTAATGCGCCTTGTCCCTCAACTTCGGATACGGTAACAATTACGTTGAATGCTACGGATGATCCATCTTTCACCTATGCGTCATCCACCTATTGTTCCTCAGAACCAACCAATCCTACACCCACAGTAACAGGCCTGCCTGGTGGAACATTTAGTTCAACTCCGGCAGGATTGATATTTGTTAGTGTTTTTACAGGACAAATTAACTTAGCTTTAAGTTCTATAGGAACTTATAATGTAAAATATACCACCAATGGAAATTGTCCGGATACTTCTATTTTTAGTGTTACAATTACAAATGGATTCTTAGCAACATTTAGTTATGCAAGTCCATTCTATTGTCAGGGAGGAAGTCCGAATCCTTCCCCTGTATTTCCTGCCGGAGCCAGTGCTGGTGTATTTTCGGCTCTTCCTGCAGGCTTAGTATTTGTAAATGTTATAACGGGTCAAATAGATCTTACTGCAAGTGCTGCGGGTTTATACACCGTTAAGAATGTTATTGCCGCAGCGGGCAGCTGTCCTGCAGATTCTGCGATCACCTCAGTAACAATTGATCCTTTGGATGATGCATCTTTTACTTACCCATTGTCTACTTACTGTCAATCCGGTGCCAATCCATTCCCAATATTAACAGGGTTACCCGGAGGAACATTTAGTTCCCCAGGATTGTTATTTATAAGTAATGTTACAGGTGAGGTAGATTTACTTGGAAGTGCAGTGGGAACTTATATTATAAGCTACACTACCACCGGAACATGTCCGAATACTGCTACTTTTAGCCTTACTATTACTTTATTGCCAGATGCTACATTTAGTTATTCGGGGCCTTATTGCCAGGGAGGAAGTCCAAATCCTCTTCCAACCTTCCCTTTAGGATCAAGTGCAGGTGCGTTCTCCTCTCTTCCTGCAGGTTTAATATTTGTAAATGCTAATACAGGTCAGATTGATATTACAGCAAGTGCGTCTGGTACTTTTACTGTGAAAAATGTTATTGCCGCTTCCGGCGGTTGTCCTGCTGACTCTTCAACAAATACTGTTACTATTAATCCATTACCTACAATTGCATCTGCTGGTCTGGATCAAACAAATGCTGCTACGTGTGGATTAACATCTGTAACACTTGCAGCAAATTCTGCATTAATCGGAACAGGTTTATGGACTGAATTTAGTGGGGATGGTTTGGGA
The DNA here is from genome assembly GCA_945865315.1 of Chitinophaga pinensis. GTDB lineage: Bacteria > Bacteroidota > Bacteroidia > 2-12-FULL-35-15 > 2-12-FULL-35-15 > 2-12-FULL-35-15. The sequence goes on from CAMBDK010000026.1 coordinate 3,120, forward strand.
GTTTTTGTAGATCCAACCGACTCGTTAACCATATTTACCGGCACAGCAGGAAATACTTATGTTTTAAGGTGGACCATTTCAAATGCCCCTTGTACAGCTTCTACCGACAGTGTAACTATTACATTTAATCAGATGCCTACAATTGCTGTTGCGGGTCCGGACCAAACGGATTCAACAACCTGCGGCATAACTTCCGTAACACTCGATGCAAATCCGGCAATAATAGGTATAGGAAGTTGGAGTATTTTCAGCGGAATGGGAGGAAGTTTTACAAACCCTGCTGATTCGACCACTATATTTACCGGAATGCCAGGGACTACCTATGTTTTAAGATGGACAATTACGAATATCTGTGGAACATCTTCAGACGATGTAATAATTAAATTTAACATAAATCCTACAACTTCCCTTGCTGGTGCGGACCAAACAAGTGCTGCTACTTGTGGATTAACATCTGTAACACTCGCAGCAAATTCTGCATTAATCGGAACCGGAAACTGGAGTATTTTTAGTGGAGGAGGAGGAAGTTTTGTAGACCCAACCAATTCAGCTACAGTGTTTAACGGAGCATCCGATTCTACCTATTTTTTAATATGGACAATTACGAATGCCCCTTGTGTTTCTTCCGATAGTGTGATAATTACATTTAATCCCAAACCAACAGTGGTAACCAATAACCCTGGGGCGGTTTGTTCTCCTGCAACAATTAATCTGACTTTGCCAGCAGTAACAATGGGATCAACAGCAGGTTTAACCTATAATTACTTTACGGATTCATTTGCGACAATTCATATTTCAGATTCCACGGCAGCAGGAGCAGGAACATATTATATTGTTGGTACCACAATAGAAGGTTGTTCAGATACTACAGCTATAATTGTAACTATAAATTCAAGTCCTGTAGTTACAGTTTCAGGAATAAATCTCACCTGTTTTAATGTTTGCAATGGAAGTGTTATTGCAACTGTAGTTGGTGGCAATCCATTATATGCTTATGTTTGGTCATCCGGCGCTACAGATACAACTTTTGCGACAACAGATACATTAACAACATTATGTGCTTTAGGATATACATTAACAGTTACTGATTCGAATGGATGTTTTGATACAGGAACAGTAACCCTTACTCAACCTACACAGCTTATACCCAATATTACTACGGGTAATATTTCCTGTTTTGGTATTTGTGATGGTTTATCAGAATCATCTCCAACTGGTGGAACAGCACCTTATACATTTGCCTGGAATACGGGTTCGGTTGATTCAATGATTATTAACCTTTGTCCGGGAACGTATACCGTAATCGTTACTGATTCCTTTGGTTGTAACAGTACATTGCCTGATACTATTGTACAAGCAGCTGCCGTTTTGTCAAATGCTATAATTACAAATGCTACTTGCGGTTTATGTGATGGGCAGATAGTAATGGCTCCATCAGGTGGAATAGCCCCATACATTTTTTTATGGAGTAATGGTCAAATTATAGATACGGCCAGTAATTTATGTGCAGGAATATATTCGGTAGAGATAACAGATAGCATAGGATGTAGTTCTAACTTTGCAATTGCAGTTAATAATATAGATGGTCCAACAAGTTCCACAATAACAACCAGTAATATAACTTGTTTTGGTTTATGCAATGGCGCTGTAGCTGATGTAACACCTATAGGTGGAACGGCACCATATTCATTGTTATGGATACAGGGAGGACAAACTACACCCGTGCTGAATAATTTATGTGCTGGGGTATATTATATTCAGATTGCCGATAGTTTAGGCTGCTCATTAATTGACTCAATATTAATAACAGAGCCAAGTCCATTAATTGTTAATCAATTTATAACTACCGCTTCCTGTGGTGTTATTCCATGTGACGGAAGTATATCAATTTCACCAAGCGGAGGGAATGCACCCTATTCGATACTATGGAGCACAGGCGCAACATCAGATACAATAAATAATTTGTGTGCAGGGTTCTATTCAGTTCAAATTACAGATTTAACAGGATGTTCACAAGACATATCACTACCTTTAAATAATCAGGGTGCAGCCAATCTTTCAATATCATCAACCGATATAAGCTGTTCTGATTCATGTGATGCTAAAGCGGCTGTTGTAGCTTCTGGAGGGGTTTTACCCTATACCTATATATGGAACGACGCAGGAGCGCAAACATCAGATACAGCAACAGGGCTTTGTGCAGGAGTTTATTTTGTTCAAGTGACTAGTGCAGGGTGTGTTTCATTTGCATCTGTTGTGATAACAAATCCAGCGCCTATAGGATTTTCATTTGCCAATACTACAGATCCATTATGCAATGGTGATAGTAATGGATCGATTGAGGTTATTCCAATTGGAGGGGCGCTGCCATATACCTACTCCTGGTCCGACAGTAGTAGTTTAATTAATATAGCAACGGGACTTATAGCTGGCACCTATACAGTAATAGTAAGCGATGCGAATGGTTGCTCCTCTTTACAAACAAATACTTTGGTAGATCCACCTCCTCTAACAATTTTAATCATACCAAGCTCAGCAAGTTGTAATACAATTGCAGATGGTTCAATAGATGTTACCGTTGGGGGTGGTATCCCTGGTTATGCCTATCAGTGGTCCGGAGGCTCAGCATTAAACACCCAAGATTTATCAAATATTTTATCAGGTTCATATACAATAACTGTAACTGATACAAATTCTTGTTCAATTAAGGATTCAACGATTGTTTCATCCATTATTACCGTGATAGCTAAAGCCGGGAATGACACTATTTTATGTGAACAAGAAGGTTTGCTATTAAGTGCTGATGGAAGCAGCTCAAATATTATGAACTACCAATGGTATCAAATTCAATTGCCAACAGATTCTATTATAGGAAATGTTATGGATATAACGATATTGCCGCCTTTAGGCTCAACAGTTTATTATTTAATAGCAGATACAATTGGGTGTGCGAATAGTGATACAATAACTGTTTTAGTAAATCCACTACCCTTGGCGGATGCTGGGGCAGATGCAACTATATTATTATCAGAAAGTATTGTTATTGGTGGCAGCCCTTCAGGACCTTTAGGTGCTACATATTTATGGAATCCAAGCACCAGCCTAGACAATGGAACAAATGCAAATCCTAATGCTAGTCCATTATTAACAACAACCTATACCTTAACTGTAACATCTATTGGAGGATGTATAACAAGTGATACTATAACAATAACAATAGCATCAAAAATTAATTTCTCCAGTGGTATTTCACCTAATGGTGATGGAACAAATGACGAGTGGATCATTGATAACATTGAACTGTTCCCTAACTCTCTGGTTGAAGTATATAACAGATGGGGAGAATTATTGTTCCAATCAGTTGGTTATGTGGAAAAATGGGCTGGATTATTTAAAAATATACCATTACCAATTGGAACATATTATTATATAATTAATTTAAACGACCCATTATTCCCAGAGGCGTATACAGGGCCAATAACAATTTTAAGATAAGAGGATTTTTTTTCTTAAATTATCTGTGGAAAATATTTGAACAAAAAGAAAAAAATATTATGAAAACAAATGATACATACAACATGCGACCATTTTCAAAAAGTGGATTATGGTTGTTAAGCATTTTTCCAAAGTTAGGAAGTTTCAATATGTATTTTAATTTATATTTTTTAGCTGCAATTTCCCTTTTTTGTATGAGTGGTAAAATCTATTCGCAACAGTTACCTCAATACAGTAATTATATGCTGAATAGTTATGTAATAAATCCTGCTGTTGCTGGCAGTAATAATTATTTTGAGGGAATAACAAATAATAGATATCAATGGGTTGGTTTAACGGATGCGCCGCGCACCAATATTTTAAGTGTGAATGGTCCTACAAAATCATTAAATGTTGGATTAGGAGGTTTATTATTTACAGATATAGTAGGACCAACAAGAAGAACAGGTTTTTATTTCTCGTATGCTTATCATATTAAATTGCGAGAAAAAGTAAAATTATCATTTGGATTGTCAGGTGGATTTTTACAATTTATGGTAGACGCATCTAAAATTTCATTGCGTGAACCAAGCGACCTAGTTATAAGCAATGGATTGCAATCCGTTATTACTCCAGATTTTGGATTGGGAGTTTATACTTATTCAATCGATAAAAAATGGTATGCAGGGCTTAGCATGCCACAATTATTACAAAATAGAATTAACTTTTTTGAAACCTCCTCCTCCAGCTTGAGTAATTTAGCTACCCATGTTTTTATAACAGGAGGCTATCGCCTTAAATTGAATGACAATTTTATCATAGAACCTACTACATTAATTAAATTTGTAAGACCTGCACCAATACAATTTGATCTTGGTTTAAGAGCATTGTATCGCGGAAAAGTATGGCTAGGGACAGCTTACAGGCACCTAGATGCAGTTTCTGTTATGATGGGCTATACTGTTCAAGAGAATTTAACATTTGCTTACGCCTATGATTTTACAACTTCGAACATAAAGAACTACAGCAGTGGAACGCATGAATTAATGGTTTGTATTAGATTTAATAAAGTTACACTATTTAAAAATCTGAAGCAAGAATAATATTTTTCGTAAAAACCAATAGAACTATATCCTTCATTACCCTTTATAAAAAAAGGAATATTAAAAGAGTTCGAATAATTATTTTGGCAAAAAAAACTAAAAATCTTTATTTTTTTTCCAATAAAATATTGTTAGAATGAGCCAAACTAGCACCTTTTTTATCCAAAATTTCCAATATTTTATAATTTATTTCTTCATATACATCCAAAAATAAATTATAATCGATATGATTTACGAAATAAATCACCATTACATTTATTGCATTAAAATCAAAGCTTTGCAAACGCACATGCGTTTCACCTTTTAAAACACTAGGATGATTTTCAATAAAATATTGTATCTCGTCAATAATATTTTTTAATTGTTCTGCTTTAGTTTCATGGGATAAGCCAATATTAAAATTAGCCCTTCGCTGGGTGCGATGGGAAAGGTTATCCAATTCATTATCTACCATTTTTTTATTAGGTATTGTCATAAAACTTTTATCCAGCGTACGAATACGTGTACTGCGAAACCCTATATTTTCTACCTTTCCCTCTACTGCTCCTATTTTAATTGAATCTCCAATAACAAAAGGTTTATCAAGAAAAATAGTGAATGAACCAATTAAATTTTCTAATGACTCTTTTGCCGCTAATGCAATTGCTAAACCACCAATACCTAAACCAGCAATAAGCGACGCCACATTTATTTTAAATATTGCCCCAAGAATAAAAAACAAAGCAAAAACAACAACAATTACTTTAATTGTTTCTTTTATAAATAAAACTATTTGGTCATCTGTTTTTGAAAGTGTAAGCGAAGCCCTTTGCATCAATATTAAACCGAAAAAATCAACCAAACGAAGGAAAATCCATGTTATTGAAAGTACTATTGCAATATGAAAAGAAAGAAAAAGTATACTACGTATACCAAACTTTTCAATTGATCCTACATTCCATTCAGGAGGAAATGATAAACAATCAAAAGCGAGGTAATAAATTATTAGCATAATAAAAATACAGATAGGTTTTCTTAATAAACCCAATAATTTATTATACCCAACTTCTGTAGCGTATTTATTTAAAAATTTAAAGACTAAAAACGTGAAAAACTTTGCCAATAATCGTTGAAAGCTTAATCCAACTATTATAATTCCAATAAACCAACAATAATTTGCTATTGTGTTTCCTAGAAAAGTAAGTTTAAAAAAATCATTTATTACCATTAATTATTTAGTTTTAGGGAAAATATTTGACAATAAGCAAAAGTAAATTGATACTTTTATAAAAATATTCTAAAAATTTGTTTTGTTTGAAAAAAATTTTTCGGAAATTTGTAAAAGAATAAATAATACTTATTTAAAGAATAAAAATAAATCAATTAAATTTGTAAAACAAATTTCATTTAAAATGAAAAAGACAAATCCCAAAAAGAGTCCTGTAAAAAAAGCCAATGAAAAGGGAAAAGAAACTGGCGACATGAAAAAAGCTGCAACTCTAAAACCAATTAAAGAGAAACAGAAACAAAACTGGAAAAACAGTTTGAGCGAAGATGATGAAGATTTTAATGCAGAGGAGGGCATGGAGCTAGATGAAGATTTTGACGATGAAAATTACGACAAAGAGGATGAGGACGATGGTTTCTATGATGAGAATTATTAATACCCTTCCATGGTTTATTTAAAAGTATATCCTTTTAAATAAAATTACACACATTAGTGCGAATAACAATCCTGCCATTAAGCTAAGAATAAAGGTGTGGTTTATTTTGTGATGTTTTTTTTTATTATTACAGTAACAATTATTAGGATAGTTAATAATATTCCTTTTGGATTTGAAATAATTACCGTGATAATAATAGTTTATAGAAATTGGAATATAAAACGGATTCAATAGAATATTAACTTTTATATTTAGTTAATAATAGTTACAACCCCGCCTATATTATTAAATTGTGCACCAGTAACGCTTTTCAAACAGTTGATTTCATTGCGAACTCTTAACACACCTAAAAACGCAAAGATTAGTGCTTCTTTAAATTCTATAATATTTTTATCGGGTATAATTAATTTATGACTAACATTTCTTGAAAGGGCTTCGATTAAAAAAGTATTATATGCGCCACCGCCTGTAACCAATAAATTCCCACTAGGCTTATTATTTAATACATGAGCAGTTTGAATTGCAACATGCTCACAAAATGTTCTTAATATATCCGATTCACATAAATTATATTTAACTAAAAGAGGATTAATATATTTTATCACCCATTCTTTACCCAATGATTTAGGCTTGTTCGATGGTAAATTATAAAATTCAAGGTGATTTAGCTCTTTCAATAAATCATCATTAATATTTCCATTCCTTGCTAATGCTCCATGGTCATCAAATTCTAGCCCTAGAGGTTTGCATACTGCATTCATTACTATGTTAACCGGACAAATATCAAATGCAATACGTTCCATATTAACCTCGTAGGATATATTTGAAAAACCTCCCAAATTCAGGCAAAAATTATATTCGGAAAACAATAATTTATCTCCAATAGGAACTAAGGGAGAACCTTGCCCACCGAGGGCTATATCGAGGGTTCTAAAATCAGAAACAACAGGTAATTTACAAACCGCTGCCAGCGCACTAGCAGAACCAATTTGAACCGTTAGTTTCTTTTCGGGTTGATGAAAAATTGTATGGCCATGAGAGGATACAAAGTCAACCTTAAAATTATTATTATTTATAAAGTCAACTACCAATTTACCCAAATAGGATCCATAATCAACATTTGCCTGCAGAAATGAAAGCGCATCTGAATTTTCTAAATCTGATAAAATATTTTTCCAATAAATAGAATATGGAATAGTTTCAGCATAAACAATTTCAAATGACCAGTTATTTTCATGAAATAAAAACTTACAAAATGCAATATCTACACCATCTAAAGAGGTTCCAGACATTAACCCAATAACGTGGTATTGATTACTATTATTCGTCATAAAGTATTAGCAAAATTAAAATATAAAAATTATATTTGTACGCAATATATATTCCTATATATCATTTCAAAAATAGAAGAAAATTCAACATAAAATTTATACTAATGACATTTAATTTAACCGAGGAACACTTGATGATTCAAAAGGCAGCACGTGATTTCGCAAACAACGTATTAAAACCAGGGGTTATTGAACGTGACGAACATCAAAAATTTCCTACAGAGGAAGTTAAACAAATGGGAGAACTTGGCTTTTTAGGAATGATGGTGTCAACTAAATATGGAGGAGGAGGGATGGATTGTATTTCATACGTATTGGCAATGGAAGAAATATCTAAAATTGATGCCTCCTGTTCAGTAATCATGTCGGTAAATAACTCACTTGTATGCTGGGGTTTAGAAGAATTTGGTAGCGAGGAGCAGAAAAAAAAATATTTACCACGCTTGGCAACAGGACAAATAATTGGTGCATTTTGTTTGTCGGAGCCGGAAGCTGGTTCTGATGCTACCTCACAAAAAACAACAGCAATAGATATGGGCGACCATTATTTATTAAATGGAACTAAAAACTGGATTACAAACGGTGGCTCCGCTTCCGTTTATTTAGTGATTGCTCAAACAGATGCTTCCAAAGGTCACCGCGGAATAAATGCCTTGATAGTAGAAAAAGGGATGCCAGGATTTGTAGTTGGTCCAAAAGAAAACAAATTGGGTATTCGTGCTTCTGATACGCATTCATTAATGTTTACAGATGTAAAAGTCCCGAAAGAAAATCGAATTGGTGAAGATGGTTTTGGATTTAAATTTGCTATGCAAACTTTAACAGGTGGTCGTATTGGCATTGCCTCACAAGCACTTGGAATTGCCTCTGGTGCTTATGAATTATCTTTAGCATATTCAAAAGAACGTAAAGCATTTGGAAAACCTATCAACCAACATCAAATTATTCAATTTAAATTGGCAGATATGGCAACAGAAATTGAAGCTGCCCGCTTGCTTTGTTTAAAATCAGCCTGGTTAAAAGACCATCATAAAGATTATGTTTCAGCAAGTGCTATGGCAAAAGTTTTTGCTTCGGAAGTCGCAATGAGAACAACTGTAGAAGCAGTTCAAATACATGGGGGATATGGATATGTAAAAGAATATCACGTAGAACGATTGATGCGGGATGCAAAAATTACACAAATTTATGAAGGGACTTCAGAGGTTCAAAGGATAGTTATTTCAAGAGCATTATTAGCTTAGGTATTGTTAAAAAATAACAAATGCAATAGCAATGTCTTTTATTTATCTATTTATTAGTTTCATTATAAAAGTTAAGTAGCGTTTTTATTAAACATTCAAAAGCTATTACTCAAACCCAAAAAGCTTAATGAACCAAACAGAACGTAATCAATCTATTCTCTATAAATATATTCCTGAAAAAGCAGTTCCTACTATTACAGAATGGATAATACAATTTGATTTTAAATTACGAATTAAAAAAAGTCGCAGCTCAAAATACGGTGACTATCGGCCTCCTACCAAAGAAGAAAATCATTTAATTACAATCAATTATGATATGAATAAATATGCATTTTTGATTACACTAATCCATGAAATTGCGCATTTATCAAATTACAACAAACACAAAAACAATGTTAAACCACATGGGGAAGAGTGGAAACTTCATTTTAAATTATTGATGGAGCAATTTTTAATTCCGGATATATTTCCTGCTGAAATAATTATCGCCTTACGAAAATACATGAATAACCCAGCTGCTTCAAGCTGTTCCGACATTAATTTATTGAGAACATTAAAGAGTTATGATATACTGGGGAACAAGATACTATTAGAAAATTTGCCGCTAGGTACCATATTTCAGTTTAATAATGACCGTAACTTTATAAAAGGAGAACAAAACAGAAAAAGATTTAAATGCAAAGAACTATCTAGTAATAGAACATATTTATTTAATCCACTAACGGAGGTGCTAATTATTAACCAAGCTAGCCTACATAATAATAAAGGGTTCTAAACAAATATTAAAACAATATATTTTTATAATATAATTGGTTTTTCTTAAATTTGAAGTAGTTTTTAAAAAATAAAATTATTGATTCAACAATTTATAAATAAAAAAATGAGCATATCTTTTCTTAAAGAAAACAATAATTTAAATGTTTCAAAACTGGCTGAAAATATTATCGGTTCCGAAATTATAAAACTGGCTGCCGAAGTAAACGAAAAAATCAAACAGGGTGAAAAAATATATAATCTAACAATTGGTGATTTTAATCCAAAGGTATTTCCTATCCCTGCTGAATTAAAGCAATTTATTATCAAAGCTTACGAGGATGACAACACTAATTATCCTACTGCAGATGGCATGTTAGAGTTACGCCAGGCAGTTTCAAATTTATTAGAATTACGAGGAGGGTTGCATTATAAAACAGATGAAATTGTAATTGCAGGAGGTGCGAGGCCACTCATTTACACTATTTTTCGTACCTTAGTGGATGCAGGAGATACTGTAGTATTTCCTGTACCATCCTGGAATAACAATCATTACACCTATTTAAATGGCGCAAAACAAGTATTAGTTGAAACATGTGCATCAACTAATTTTATGCCAACAGCATCTGATTTTAAACCGCACATCAGTGCTGCTAATTTAATAGCACTATGCTCTCCATTAAACCCAACAGGAACAACTTTTAGAAAAAAAGACTTAGAAGAGATTTGCGATTTAATATTGGAAGAAAATAGCATCAGAATAGTTAGTGGTAAAAAACTCCTTTATTTAATGTATGACCAAATTTATTGGGAACTTACAAATGGAAGTACAAAACATTATGATCCGGTAAGCCTTCGCCCTGAAATGAAAAAATACACTATTTTTGTAGATGGGATTTCAAAATCCCTAGCAGCCACTGGTGTTAGGGTTGGCTGGGCGATGGGGCCAAAAAATATTATTGAAAAAATAAAATTAATATTGACCCACGTAGGAGCATGGGCTCCAAGGGCAGAGCAAATAGCTACGGCAGCTTATCTTAATAATTTGAGTCATTACGACTCTTTTTTGACAGAAATAAAATCAAAAATTAATGCCCGATTGCTTGGTTTTCATAATGGGTTTCAAAGTTTAAAATCAGAAAAATTTAAAGTTGATTCAATTGCTCCAGAAGCTGCCATATACTTGACCGTGCAATTTGCATTGCATGGTCAAAAAACTGCTGAAGGAAAAACTTTAGAAACAACAAAGGATGTGACAAAATATGTTTTAGATGAAGCAAAAGTAGCATTAGTACCTTTTTATGCCTTCGGCGCATCACCCGAATCAAATTGGTATAGGCTGTCAGTAGGAACATGCAAGATGGAAGACATAAACAATGTTATAGAAAATTTACGCACAGCATTAAAAAAACTAACATAAATCATTGACGAATATACTTTTAAAAATTTCATATTCTTTCGAATAAACAATAAAATGAAAAACAATTATTGTGTAATAATGGCAGGTGGTATTGGCAGTAGGTTTTGGCCAATGAGCAGAACAGCCCACCCCAAGCAGTTTATGGATATTTTAGGCACTGGCCAAACTTTATTGCAGCAAACATACAATCGTTTTTTGCGACTTTGTCCTAAACAAAATATTTATATTGTTACTAACGATTCATACATCCAGTTAGTAAAAGATCAAATAAGCGGCATTACTGATGATGTAATACTAAGTGAACCAATTCGTAAAAATACTGCGCCATGTGTTGCATATGCATGCTATAAAATAGCGCAATTAAATCCGGATGCCATCACTGTAATTGCGCCATCTGATCATTTAATAACTAAGGAAGATACATTTGTAAAAGCTATAAAATCATGTTATAATAAAGCTGCATCAGAAGATTGTCTTGTTACGCTTGGCATTAGGCCTAGCAGACCCGACACAGGCTACGGTTATATTCAATTTATGCAATCGGAAACAGAAGAACCCGATAATCGCATTAAAAGAGTAAAAACATTTACTGAAAAACCGGATTTAGAAATGGCTAAGTTCTTTTTAAAGAGCGGTGATTTTTTATGGAACTCAGGTATATTTATTTGGAGCGTTAAAAGTGTTATTAAAGCTTTTGAAACGCATTCACCGGAAATGGCAGCACTTTTTAAAGAAGGTAACCCAGTATATAATACAGCCCAAGAATCTGATTTTATTGAAACTATTTACAATCGTTGTAAAAACATATCCATAGATTACGCCATCATGGAAAAGGCTGAAAACGTATATGTGCGTGCATCAGTTATTGGCTGGAGCGATTTAGGCACATGGGGGTCCCTCTACGACCATATTAAATGCGATAATGACAAAAATGCAATAATTGGCAAAAATGTAATTAGCTATAATTCTAAAAATTGTATTGTAAATGTCCCGAAAGATAAATTAGTAATTATGCAAGGTTTAGATGGATACATTGTTGTGGAATCGGATGGAATACTATTAATATGCAAAAAAGAAGATGAGCAACAAATTAAGATATTTGTAAATGAAGTAAAAATAAAAAAAGGGGAAAAATTTATTTAATTAATTTCCTAGAAAAGGAGGCCAATGATAGTTGGTGTTTTTAAGAAAAAATAATTTTAATAGTGCGAAATTAATAGTCGCTGTAATTTTTCTTGTTTTTTCCTATATAAGCACCAGAAAAATAAAGGATAAAACGCATTCCAATCATGCTCTGTTCCTTATTCCAATCTGCAAAAAAACTAGCACCAATGCCTACATCGTAAGTTATTTTTTTGACAATTTCAGCCTGTAAATATATTCCAGGCTTGCTAAAATTCCTTTTAATACTTTTGGCTGAATCTATTATCTCCAATTGAAAACCAGAAGAATAGGATAGGCCCAAAAACGCCGCAAAATGGTAGTCTTTATCTTCAAAACGTTTACCGTAAGCAGCATGAAACTGGAAACAATTATAAGAACCATAACGAGTGCCGGAAAACAATGTACCTATTTGATAATATTGTTTTAATAAATGAAAGTTGAAATCTAAGCCACTTGCAAAACCCAAGGCTCTTTCATAACTTAAATTTTGTTGCCCACCACCTCCAACAGTAAACCAATTATTATAATATTGGAATTTTTTATTATTTATTACAAAAATACTATCGGGAATCTTCTTTGTTTTATTGTTATTGATTTTGGGTGAATTACTATTTTCCAACCCCTTATTGCTATTACTATTAACAGTTGAGTTAAGTATAATATTGGAGGAGTCTTTTTGAGCAACTAAATAAGTTGGAACAATAAAAGCTATTGCAATAAAAAATAATATGGAAGATTTTATTTTCAATAGAAATTAGTACAAAATACAGGAGGAAATATTTATCATCTCACATGATAATTTAATAAAAAAAGCCTCTATGTATTTCTATTTTTTAGTGATAGAAAAATTATTTCATTGAACCACACATCTCTTCGGGTTTAACCCATAGTTCAAACTCTTCATTAGTAACCAATAAAAGCTCCAAAGCAGCTTCTCGCAATGTCTTATTTTCTTTATGTGCTTTTTTAGCAATTTTAGCAGCATTTTCATATCCCACATGGGTATTTAAAGCAGTAACCAACATTAAAGAATTTTCCAAATGTTGTTTTAACACAGGCAAATTCGGTTCAATGCCAATTGCACAATTATCATTAAAAGAAACACAAGCATCACCTAATAGACGAGCCGACTGAAGAACATTAGAAGCAATTAATGGTTTAAAAACATTTAATTCGAAATGACCACTCATGCCACCAATAGAAACAGCCACATCATTACCCATTACCTGCGCGCATACCATTGTTAATGCTTCGGGTTGAGTTGGGTTTACTTTACCTGGCATAATGGATGATCCAGGCTCATTATCCGGAATAATAATTTCACCTATACCACATCGAGGACCAGAACTTAACATGCGACAATCATTGGCAATTTTCATTAATGCAACGGCGGACCTTTTTAATGCACCAGACAATTCCACCATAGCATCATGTGCAGCTAATGCTTCAAACTTATTTGGTGCAGTAACAAAGGGCAAGCCTGTAAGTTCGGAAATTTTTTTTGCAACCAAAATATCATATCCATTGGGCGTATTTAATCCAGTACCAACCGCAGTACCACCCAAGGCTAATTCACGTAATACTTCCAATGCATTTTTTACTGCTCTGATACTATTAGTGATCTGCTGGGCATAACCAGAAAACTCCTGACCAAGCGTTAAAGGTGTAGCATCCATAAAATGTGTGCGACCTATTTTCACAATATTTTTAAAGTCATTAGATTTTTTTTGCAATGTATTTCTAAGCTTCTCCATACCGGGAATAGTAATATGTGCAGTTAATTTATATGCTGCAATATGCATGGCTGTAGGAAATGTATCATTTGAAGATTGGGATTTATTTACATCATCGTTGGGATGAATAAACATTTTACCAACACCTAATTTATTACCCAACAAAACATGCGCTCTATTAGCTATCACTTCATTAACATTCATATTTGATTGAGTACCAGAGCCAGTTTGCCATACAACCAATGGGAATTCACCATCTAATTTACCAGCAATTATTTCATCGCAAACATTCCCTATAATATCTTTTTTATCAATCGCTAAAACTCCTAATTCTTGATTTGCTATTGCAGCTGCTTTTTTTAAATAACCAAAGGCATGTATAATCTCTATAGGCATTGAAGCTTCTGGCCCAATTTTAAAATTATTACGAGACCGTTCTGTTTGAGCACCCCAATATTTATCAGCAGGGACATTTACCTCTCCCATTGTGTCTTTTTCTATTCTATATTCCATATTAAAATAAATGTTAAAATTGTTCGCTTAAGGGCATTTTATTATTTGATGCTTCCTAAAAAAATAATTACGGTGTAAAATTACAATAAATCCTTTAAAAATAATCTTTGAGTTTAATGAAAAAAAAGAAAGGCCAGGGAAATACATGTATCAAATAATATAAAATTGCAAATACTAGGAATATAAGGCATTGTTAAAAAATAACTTCCTCAAATTAAATGGTTCAAAAACTGTGTGTTTTTCTTTTGTCATGATACAAAAGAAACAAAAAATGTCATTTAGGCAAAGGGAGTCTCATCGGGTTTGTTCATTCCTCACGCGCGTTTTCATAAGCATATTTTTTGCAAAAAAATGAAAACCTCTGTTTTTTATTAATATATCTGTTTTGTTGAAATTGTTTTGAAAGCTTTACTAAGCAAGAATAGAAACTAAAATTGATAATGCAAATTATTAAAAAAAATAAAAAAAGGGAACACAACATTATTAAAAAGGCAATATTAATAAATAAAAAAATAAAAATAAATAAATAGAAAAAAACCAAGCTAAATATTAAATAAATTTGTCAAAAATTATATTTTAAAAATTACAAAAAAACGAATATCATTTAACACCTTATTTATTGTAAGAAAAAAAACACTATGAGAAAAAATATTTTAGTTGTTATCATTATTTTAAAAACCCTTGGAAGTAGCGCACAATACATAAATAGTATTGGAATTACAGGAGGGATATCCTTAGGGAATGAAAAATTTTATTTGTCAGACCCTCTGTCAATTTCCAAAAAGAAATATGTATTAGGCTATAATGGTTCTATTTTCGTCGAATTTTTTAATGGTGATTATGCCAGGTGGGTGAGTGAAATTCAATACAATCAAAAAGGCTCTAAAGATAAGCAATCAGAAGGGAATTACTCAAATAAGTTGAATTATATTTGTTGGAATAATTATTTAAAATTACGTTATGAATTATATAGGATAATTCCATATGTTTTGTTTGGTCCTAGATTAGAATACAATTTAACTCAAAAAACAAGCTCCCCAGCAATCATAGGTAAATTCAACTCTTTTCAACTAAGTTTTGCTGTTGGGAGTGGCGTTGAATTTATTAGTTATGGCAATGTCAAATTCTTTACAGAAGCTTTTTATAACCCTGATTTATTGATGGCTTACAATAGTTCGCAACTAAAGATAAAAAATAAAAACATTGAAATTAGAATTGGATTAAAGTATCAATTTGGAAACAAAAAAGAAACGTGCAATACACCAACATATGTAGAATAACAATAGAGCAAAACTTGTTTTTAAAATTCTAATTATTTTGTTAAAACAGCGGTTACCGTATCAAAATGTGATGTTGTAGTTTGAATATAATAAATTAAATTAATTTTGGTATCATTAATTAAAGTGGCATTTCCAGAAACATTATTACCTTCTACTGTTTGCGTTGGTATAACAATAGAACTAGCAGAAACTGAAGAATATATTTTCTTATTAAAACCATATAAATAGGCAATTGAAATATAAGGCGCCAATGATGAATCCACTATGGTACAGTAATAAGTAGCGGATCCATAATCTTTACTATTTTCTGCAACTGCCCAATTACCATGAAATTTTTCTCGTGCATCGTTAGAAGTTGGTGTTGCCGTTTGATCATTTTCCGGATCACATGATGATATAGCTAGCGTTAATAAAAAAACAGCAAATAGGGAACTAAAACGTATTTTTTTCATGGTATAAATTTTTAATTAAAAAAAAATTAGAATAATCCATTCAATAAATTATCATCAACTAAATTAGGTAAGGTAACTTTCAAATTTTTTTTACGAGCCATTTCCCGTTTGATAGCAAAAATCGCTCCATTATTTCGAGCCCAGCTTCTTCTAGCTATACCATTGTTTACATCCCAGAACAACATGTCCTTTAAATTTTTGTCGCTTTCACTTGTGCCGTCTAAAACTAAACCAAAGCCTCCATTTATAACTTCGCCCCAGCCTACACCACCGCCATTATGCAAAGATACCCATGTGGCACCACGAAAGCTATCCCCTACAAAATTTTGCACTGCCATATCAGCAGTAAAACTGGAACCATCATATATATTGGATGTTTCACGGTAGGGGGAATCGGTACCTGAAACATCATGATGATCACGACCTAGGACAACAGGAGCCGAAATAACTCTTTTTTTAATTGCTTTATTAAAAGCTTCGGCAATTTTTAAACGCCCTTCAGAATCTGCATATAAAATACGTGCCTGTGATCCTACTACCATTTTATTTTTTTTAGCTGCTTTTATCCATTGTATATTATCCTCTAATTGCCCTCTAATTTCCACAGGGGCGTTTTTCAATATTTTCACCAATACTTTAGCTGCAATTTCATCTGTTATTTCTAAATCTTTAGCATTACAGGAAGTGCATACCCAACGGAAAGGGCCAAATCCATAATCAAAACAAATGGGCCCCAGTATATCCTGCACGTATGAAGGGTAAAGGAATTCCTTACCAATATTGTTGGAGGATACGTTATTTAATTTGTTTTTTTCACTCTTCTCCAGTCCAGGTTCATTAGTCTTTTCACGCTTTATTAATTTCCCATTAGTCTTAAATATATTAGCTCCTGCCCTCCCCGCCTCTAATAAAAAAGCATTGCCATAATCGAAAAAATACATGCCCTTGGCTGCCATTTTATTAATAGCTTCAACGTGTCGCACTAAAGTTTTTTGCACTTCAATTTTGAATTTCTCTGGATTATCAGCCATCAATTTATTTGCATCATTAAACGTAATACCTACTGGATAATAGCCACCAGCCCATGGGTTATGCAATGATGTTTGATCGGAACCTAATTCAATTTTGACATTTTTTTTCACAAACTTTTCCCACAAATCAACTATATTACCATGATAAGCTAATGAAACAGCCTCTTTTTTTGAACGAGCAATAGCAATTCGGTCTATTAATTTATCCAAATCACTAAACACTTCATCTACCCAACCTTGTTTGTGTCTTGTTTGCAAAGCCTTAATATTTACCTCTGCAATTACTGCAATAGCCCCTGCTATAACTGCTGCTTTAGGCTGAGCGCCGCTCATCCCTCCTAAGCCAGCACTCACGAAAACTTTGCCATGTCCTAGACTATTTCCTATACCCAAGGCAGAAGAAGAAGCTCTTTTTTCAAATTTTCTTAAGGCATTTAAAATAGTAATTGTAGTACCATGAACTATACCCTGAGGTCCAATATACATGAAAGACCCTGCCGTCATTTGTCCATATTGGGTTACACCAAGCGCATTAAATTTTTCCAAATCCTCTGGCCTACTATAATTGGGAATCATCATGCCATTAGTAATAACCACCCTTGGTGCATCTTTATGAGAAGGGAAGAGTCCCATCGGGTGACCTGAATATAATGTTAATGTTTGTTCATCCGTCATTTCAGCTAAATACTTCATTGTAATTAAATACTGCGCCCAATTTTGAAAGACAGAACCATTGCCACCATAAGTAATTAATTCATGAGGATGCTGCGCAATAGTATAGTCTAAATTATTTTGAAGCATCAACATGATTGCAGCTGCCTTTTTTGATTGATGAGGGTAATCATTTAAAGGTCTAGCATAAATATCATAATCAGGCCGAAAGCGATACATATAAATGCGGCCATATGTTTTTAATTCCGCAGCAAATTCTTTCGCTAATATGGCATGGTGTTTTTTATGGAAATATCTTAAAGCATTACGTAAGGCTAATTTTTTTTCATCAACACTTAAAACATCTTTCCTTTTTGGGGCATGATTTAAAAAAACATCTAAAGTTTTTAAGGCAGGCAAGTCGTCGGGGATACCCTGTAAAATTTGTTTTTTAAAAGAATTTACTTCCCTCTTCCTCCCATTAGATTTTAGAGCCGTAGCATTATTTTTATTATGATGCATTTCATTAAAATTTTATAAATGATGATAAAAACTTTAAAAGCTATTTAGAACTGGGCTTTGGAAAGTTTGGATCTTGTTTTTTATATGGACAATTTTTACAAGCATTTTGACAACAGTATCCACGTTTAAGTAAATATTTACCAGTGAAAACAATATAGCCTTCTGCACTATAATAATAATCATCAGGTTCTAAATTTTTAAGATTTGAAAATCCTTCCATAGAATACAAATTTAACTAATTTTGTATCATGAAGTTTGAACATCCGTATATTCCTTTACATACTATAAAAGACTTGATAACAGAAAAATATGGTATCAGCCTATATATTTTGCGTACTGATTTGACCCATCCTCAAATAAGTGGCAATAAATGGTTTAAACTCAAAAACAATTTGATAGAAGCTAAAAATAAAAATATAAACACTTTACTTACTTTTGGTGGAGCGTTTTCAAATCATATTGCTGCAACAGCTGCCGCGGGAAAAGAATATGGCTTTAAAACCATTGGAATTATAAGAGGGGAAGAATATTCTGAATTAAATCCAACATTAAATTTTGCTGTAAAAAGCGGCATGAAACTGGATTACGTATCACGTTCCTTATATAAAGATAAAACAGAACTTTATAAATATGCAAACACGAAATATTGGGAAGATAAATTTTATCTTATACCAGAAGGTGGGTCAAATGAACTTGGAGTATCAGGCTGCATGGAAATAAGTAATCATATTAATTTAGATTTTAATTATATATGCTGTGCGAGTGGAACAGGAGCTACCCTTTCTGGGATAATACTATCGTTAAAAAAAAATCAAAAGGCAGTAGGGTTTCAAATATTAAAAGCCTCAGGTTACATAAAAAATGAAGTAAATACTTGGCTATTGAAATATCCAAAGATTTGCATACCAAAAAGCAATGAAAACAATAACCCAATAATTGAAAATAGTTTAATACAGATCAATTGGGAAGTTAATGAAAATTATCATTTTGGAGGTTATGGAAAAACGAACAATGGCTTGAAAGATTTTATTAAGTGGTTTCAACAAACAAATAATGTTCCGCTTGATTTTTTATATACAGGGAAAATGATGTTTGGAATTTATGATATGATAGAAAAAGAAATATTCAAAAGAGGTGATACAATTGTTGCAATTCATACTGGAGGTATGCAAGGCAATTTGGGAAAAGATTTTTTAGCAATAAAAAAACAAAATTTAAAATTCCAATAATTTATTTACTATAAATTATTTTTTAAAAAAATATATACCATTGTAATTAGTACTTCATTTATTTATTTTATTTTTGAATTAATGTTTAACTTCCTTAAAATAATTATTTTAGTTTTATTTTTAAACCTATCGGCAATTGCTGGCAATGTTTTTAAAAATGAAGCGGGAAATAAATATATCCAGCAATTTAAAAACCATGCCATTAAAGAAATGTTATTATACAACATCCCTGCAAGTATTATTTTGGCTCAAGGAATGTTAGAAAGTGGCAATGGTACTAGTGATTTGGCAGTACATGCAAACAATCATTTTGGTATTAAGTGTCACGAAGATTGGAGTGGTTCTACATTTATTAAAAACGACGATACCAAAGATGAATGCTTTAGAAAATATGTTAGTGCCGATGAATCCTATACTGACCATTCTTTATTTCTAAAATCACGAGCTAGGTATGCGCAATTATTTGAGTTAAACCACACCGATTATAAAGGTTGGGCGATAGGATTAAAAAAGGTTGGTTATGCTACTGAAAAAAATTACACACAGCTTTTGATGGATTTAATTGAAACCTATGAATTATTTCAATACGATTTGTCTAGCCAAGCGAAAAAAAAATCTAAAAATGACAATTCCAAAAAATTAGCGCAGCAATTAAATGCTGAAGAAATAAAAAAAGAAAAACTCAAAAAAGAATCATCCAAGAAGAAAATTCAATTGGAAGATACTGCTAAAGAAAATAAAATAACAAAATCAAATCAGAGGGAAATATTACGTTCGGGAAGAGTCAAATACATTATCGTTAAACCTGGCGATACTTTTTATAAAATAGCACAAGAAACAGACAAAGACCTCTGGCAACTTTATAAATTCAACGATTTATCTCCAACTGAAAAAATAATTCCAGGTAATAGGTTATATCTGCAACCAAAAAAAAGAAAGGCGAAGGAGTTAATACATATTGTAAAAAAAGGAGACACGATGAAATCAATCTCCCAAATGTATTGCATAAAATTAAATCAACTATATAGAAAAAATAATATGCGAGAATGGGAGGAGCCACAAATTGGACAACAACTAAATTTGCAAAAAAGAAAACAAAAATAATATCCAAATTAATTCGCAATAAATAAAAGGTGTATTTTATTGTTATTTTACCCTAAATTAATTTCCCGCCTATTATTTGTAATAAATTCACCCTTATTAACAAACAATAAAATAAGCATATATTGCTTATAATTAATTAATTAACAGAATAAAGTATTTATGAAATTCAACATTACACCATTTTAATACAACAAAAAATAACAATAATCAATTATTGAATAAATTTGACCATAATAATTCAAATTATAAAATAAAATCCTATTTTTAGTATATTTGCAAAAAGATAAAAAATATGAAATCTGTCTTAAATACAATTGAAGAAGCAATTGAAGACCTCAAAGCAGGAAAAGTAATTATTGTTGTGGATGATGAAGATCGTGAAAATGAAGGCGATTTTATTATTGCTGCCAATAAAGTAACTCCTGAAATCATCAATTTCATGGCTACCCATGGACGTGGACTTATTTGTGCCGCCATAACAGAAGAGCGCTGTGCAGAACTTGGTCTTGAAATGATGGTAGCTACAAATACATCTCAAAACACTACCGCATTTACTGTCTCCATTGATTTACTTGGATATGGTTGTACTACCGGTATTTCTGCAAGCGACCGATCTAAAACAATTCAGGCACTAGTTAATCCTTTAATAAAACCAGAAGAGTTTGGGAAACCGGGACATATATTTCCCCTAAAAGCAAAAAAAGGTGGTGTACTTCGCCGAGCAGGCCATACAGAAGCAACCATTGATTTGGCGCGTATTGCCGGGTTTGAACCCGCAGGAGCCTTAGTAGAAATAATGAACCCCGATGGATCCATGGCTCGATTACCTCAATTAATTAAAATTTCTAAAAAATTCAATCTAAAAATTATTTCAATTGAAGATTTAATTGCTTATCGAATTAAAAACGAGAGTATAATTACTAAAGATGTTCAAGTAAAATTACCAACCCGATGGGGAGATTTTGAATTAATTGCTTACCGCCAAACTACTAATGACCAAGAGCATTTAGCATTAATTAAAGGCACCTGGAATAAAGATGAAAATATATTGGTGCGGATGCACTCCTCCTGCTTAACTGGTGATGTTTTTGGGTCCTGCAGATGTGATTGTGGCCCACAGCTTCAGAAATCAATGGAAATAATTGAAAAAGAAGGAAGAGGCGTAATTGTATATATGAACCAAGAGGGTCGTGGCATTGGCTTATTAAACAAACTAAAAGCATATAAATTGCAAGAAAATGGACTTGACACTGTTGAAGCAAACCTTGAATTAGGCTTTGAAATGGATGAAAGAGATTATGGAGTGGGCGCACAAATTTTACGTGACTTAGGAATAACAAAAATAAGGCTTCTAAGTAATAACCCTAAAAAACGCGCAGGTCTTATTGGGTATGGTTTAGAGATAATAGAAAATATTGCAATCGAAATTGAATCCAATGAACATAACCTTTTATATCTGCAAACTAAAAGGGATAAAATGGGACATTCTTTAAAACTTGACAAATAAAAATTAAGAAGCTACTCAAATAATATCAGTCGCCTTTTTTTTTGTCCTTCTTCTTTTTGAAATAACTCACATATCGCTTGTAAAGCTGACCAATCGAATTAAATTCTTCTCTATAAAACAAACCCACACCTTGGGTATATGGGCCACTAGCAAATGCTTGATTAACATTATTGGCTCTATTAAATGCCTTCACTCTTAACTTACCGTCACTTGTTAACTTATAATCAATATTTACATCTCCTACAAAGTTATTAGGGTTTTGACTATTGGGTGTGTTTCTTCCTACGTTACCATCAATAGAAAGCTTATCATTAAATAATTGAGTGGAAAGGGCAAGCTCCAATTCATCTTTACTTATTTCATCGCCAGGCCGATAGTTAACTCCTACATCAAAATCATCGCTTATATTTTTCAAAAGATTACTAAATTGATTTGAAATAAATTCGCTGGTATTGGACCCTGCAACAGAACCAACAGTAGGCCCACCACTATTACCAGCAATTGAAAATGGCGTTACAAAACTATTAAGTATTAGCAATGAAAAAACCTGCCGATTCATTTCAGCGTCGGTATTTATATAATTTAATATAGATTGACTAGTAGTACCATCTAAAGTAGGGAATTTAAGAGTGAAATTAATTTCAGGTGATAACAAATCTTCAGTCATTAATAGTTTTAAATCAACAGGATATTTTTTCTTTAATGTACTGGAGGAGTCATCTGGAAAAAAAGGCTTCAGGGAAGCGCGTGTTTTATATATTGTACTTAAATTAATATCGGCCTTATAAGGATTACCACTCCATTTAATTACTCCACCCTTTTCAAGGTCAAACTTCTTGTTAATTATATTTTTAAGGGTAAATAAATAATCACCTCCATCAATAATATAATTTCCAAACATTTTAAAATCACCCTGTGAAGTAATTTCTAAGTTTATATTACCATTACCTCTACTTTTAATTATATCCCCTACTTTTTGATCAAATATTAATTGTACTTCTGCTTCAGGTGTAACCTCTAAATCTAAATTAAGGGAAAGGCCGCCAAGTTGTATTTTATAATTATTATTCAAATTTAAGGTACTATCTTTTTTTATAAATCTTATATAATCTGTCGAACTAATTTCACCAGGAGTGGAAAGGGGAATATACAACTTTGTAATTTCTGTTCGCGAAAGCAAATTTAATTTATCTGGCGAATCCTTTGATAAAACACTTTCGGTTTTTACATTTGCATCTATTGAAATATTATCAGTAAATCCTGAAATATTAATCACCCCAGAGACATAAGCTTTTCCATAGTATAAACCATTATTTACTTCGGCTGTATTAAGACACATAAATTTTTGTGGTTGAAGATCAAAATCAAGTTGAAAATTTTTAAAATTTTGGTGATAAACCTTACCGTTAATGAGTGCTTTATTATAATTAATATCATACAAATTTAAATTTTCCACCCCAAAAGAATTATTTTCAATAGTTATATTATGTGAAAAATTATATGTGGTATTCAAATAGCCAAAAGTTATTTTTTTTGCATTAACATTTAACATACCAGATAACTTAGGCTCTAAAAGGGAACCAGTTATTCCAATACTGCCAGAAAAAAAACCTTTAAAATTCGGACAAAGTTCTTTTACAAAAGGCTCTACTATTGCTAAATTAATTGATTGCAAGTCTAGCTTCAAATCAATATTATCTGCTAATTTTTTAGGAAAATAATAACCAGATAATAAAATATTAGGGACTAGACCTTGACTAAATGAGGCATTAACATATAATACTTCTTTAAAATTATCCCAAACAGTTTTTAATGCGCCATCACCAATGGCATCCTTATTAATAAAAAAGGAAGAAAAATTATTATCACTTAAACAAATAATTTCATGATAGACATCCGTTAATATTGATTCCCCATTAATTCTACCACTTAAATTAATACCCAAAGGGTTTGTTAATACATTTAAATTTGCAATATTAAAATTAGAAAGTTTAAGCTTGAGCTGGTCAGCCTTATTTTCAGAAAGTATTCCATTTAAAGAAATCGATTGATTTTGATGTTCCAAGCTAAATTCCTTAAAGGTGATATAATTCGAATCAATAATAACATTATTCAATTTACTTATTTCCCATAAAGTATCGGACAATACAAATTTTGATGGTAATATTTTTAAATCAATAATATGTTGTTGCAAAAATTTAACTAGCACTTTTAATTCCCCTTTATTTTGCCTTTTAGTTTCATTATCCCATGATACTATTAAGTTCATGCTATCTGAGTATCCTTTAGTGCCTAATTTAAAATTACCAAGAAATGCACTATCCGTTACATATAACTTTTCGCAGCTAGTATTTATTATTATTCCTTTGTTAGTTGTTGCATCCATATTCCAATCCTTAACAATAAAATTATTAAACGTGAGTTTTGTTGAATTGCCAATTAAATTAAACTCATTAGAAATTGAGTTAAACTTCCCCTTTATAAATGTTTTAGGAGCAATGGTGATTTGGGGCGCAAATAATCGAGTGATGGCATCTGAATTTTTAAATAATAAATTGTATTCGAAATTCTGAGGCGAAATATATTTAGAGCCGCTAGTTGATGAAGCAAAATAAGATGGTAAAAAATTATTTAACAGTTTAAGAATTGAATTTGGCAAGTCTATAATTTTAAACTTACCATAGATATTTGCATCCAATAAATCGGAAACTATTTTAATTGACTTAACACCATTAATATCTTCGGAAATTAAATTAAAAGAATTTGATTTATACAATTCATTTTCTAATTGAAATATAGTATTATTAAAATATACATGGCCAATTAAATTATCGATATTATCACCATTAACATTTATTATCAACTGCGTTGATAAGTTTGTTTTTTTTGTAGAATTAATAAAATTTAAAGCAGTTAAATCCGCTTTATTAATGGTGGTAATAAAATTCAAACGGGGGAGTTCTTGAGTTAAATCTACTTTACCATCGAAATCAAAGTCTATGTTGTCATCTTTTACATTTAGTTTACCATTAAAAATTTTCTTAGCAATATTACCTTCAATAGAAATATTATTATAAGTATAATTATAAAAATCCAAAGAATTAATTGTACCTTTTAATTTTGCTGCAATTTTATCTAGGGTCAATCCAACTCCATCAATAGAAACATTGGCAGTAACTTTACCCAATGCTGTTGCCCCAAAAAATTCTCCTATATCAAATGCTGTAGATTTTATTGTTCCCCTATAATATTCTTGTTTTTTTTCTTGATCATGATGAACAGAAATATCTGTAGTTAATTTCCCTAAAGCGGATGAAAAATTACCATAAGCACAAAAATCATTGTACAAACCAGTAAAAGTCCCTTTAAAATTTACATCGCCTAATTTGGCTATATTACTTGGCACATCCAAAGTTTGCTTTTTTTCAAAGGGAGGAATGGGTAATTGTTTTAAATCACGATAATTAGTAATTAACTTTTCTACATTAAGATAAATAAGCGTTTCGTCAATTTTTGGCAAGCCCGTTAATTTTATATCGCCAATAAATTGTGTTGAAGATTTACTCAATAGAATATTCATATTTTTTCCACGAATATCATTTATTTTTCCTGAAATTTTTCCTGAAATAACGAGGTTTTTATTCAAGCCGCGCAGTTCAGGGGCGAAATAGGAAATGTCGCTAAAATCCAAAACAGAATGGTCGAAATCAGCATTTAAATTAACTTTATTAACAAAATCATTGAAATCACTAAATGAATTATATTTAAATGTTAAATTAGTTGTAATCTTACTTTCAACAGTTTTTATTAACAAACTTTCAAGTTCCATTTCAACAGGTGTGATTTTCGCAAAACAGAATAAATTATTTAATATAAATCCACTTTTTTCCTTTGCCGACAAATAATTAATTTTACAATTAATAGCATCTCTAATAAAATGTAAATCAACAATACGGCAATTAATTTTACTTACATAAATATCAGAATAATTAATCCCAAAAGTTTTACTTGTATCCTGCTCATTGCGAAAAGTAAAATCATTATTTAAAAATGTTACATCTCCGATACTGATATCCCAAGGCAAAGAATTATTTGATTTTTTGGATTCTCCTGTATCAAAAGCATCCAGAATGAACTGGTAATTATAATTCTCATCCAATTTATATTTAATTATTGCAGTTTTGGTGTTAGATATAATTAGGCTTTTTATATCTATTTTGCGTTTATTAAAATTGATATCATTAATACAAATCTTTAATTCTTTCGAATAAAATAAAGTATCTTGATGCTTATCCTCAATATAAAAACCCCTTAAAACGATGTTTTTATAAAACTGAATATCTACACTTCCTATTTCTACATGCGCTTGCAATTTATCTGATAAATAAATTGCTGTTTTTTTTGCCACATATACCTGAACACTCCGAATTTGAATCAGAAAAAATAGTATCATCAGCACAAAAATAATTGTTGCTAATAGTTTGAATAATATGTTAGTAATTTTTTTAATATCTTTGTACAGCTTTAAATTCCTTCCATCCTAATACAACTTAGCAATTTAAGAATATATAAAATTGCTAATAGAAAAATATTTTACTCCTCAATGGAAGACAACAGGTGCTAAAGTAATAAATATGAACAACACCATCAACATATTAGGCATTGAATCGTCCTGTGATGATACAGCAGCTGCAGTGATACAAAACGGTAAATTACTTTCTAATATTATCGCTAATCAAAGCATTCATCAAAATTATGGTGGTGTTGTTCCTGAATTGGCCTCACGGGCGCATCAGCAAAATATTATTCCTGTTGTAGATCAGGCATTAAAACTTGCAGGAATTAAAAAAAATGAACTAAGTGCCATTGCATTTACTCGTGGCCCTGGACTTATGGGATCACTTCTTGTGGGTAATTCCTTCTCAAAAACTTTTGCATTAGGATTAAACATCCCATTAATTGAGGTAAATCACATGCAAGCGCATATATTGGCGCATTTTATTCAAACTCCAGAGCTACCAAAATCTTTAATTATAAAAAGTGAAACCGATATGGATTTCATGTCTGTTCAGCAATTAGGATTTAATAATAATAGAAATGTTGATGCTGATGCTGCCATAGAAATTTTGAGATCCTATAAATTGGGAACAAATTCGCCTAAATTCCCGTTTCTCTGTTTAACAGTTTCTGGTGGACATACTCAAATAGTGATTGTGAAAGATTTTTTTGAAATGAAAGTACTAGGTGAAACTATTGATGATGCAGCAGGGGAAGCATTTGATAAGGCTGCTAAAATACTAGGCCTACCATACCCCGGCGGTCCTCTTATTGATAAATATGCCAAAGAAGGGAATCCTAAAGCTTTTGTTTTTACAAGACCGAAAGTTTCTGAACTTAATTACAGTTTCAGCGGATTAAAAACAGCCTTTATAAATTTTATTACGAATGAAACGGCAAAAAACCCTAATTTTATTGAGCTTAACAAAGCTGACATTTGTGCTTCCATTCAATATACAATTATAGATATTTTGATGAAAAAATTAATTTTGGCAGCAAAACAATATTCAATAAATCAAATTGCTATTGCCGGCGGTGTATCTGCTAACTCTGAACTGCGAGCTACCATTAATATTTTAGCTAAACAATTAGGATGGGATATTTATATACCAAAAATTGAATATTGCAC